>NZ_NRQV01000016.1:0-108049 GCF_004119505.1 Flavobacterium sp. YO64
ATTCATTTCATTAAAAACTTCGTGAGATATTGGTTCACCTGTTATTTCATTTATTTCTGGTGAAATATATTCTTGACGCTCAATAAAATCTGTATTAATAATAACTTCATTATTATCCATATTACGACCTACTAGCCTTATTCTTCTGACACTATTATTACCTCCGTTTAAAAATGCAAAAGTATCTCTTGCAAAATCTGCAATTGATTCCATTTTTTTAGATTTAACAGATAAAATAACTTCATGTTTAACTTCATTCAAATTATCTGAATAATTCAATGCTTCACCTCCTAACATCTGTTTATCGACATATATATCTGCACATGTAACGCGAGATAAATTGTCAATTTCTTCTAAAAAGTTATCTTTTACTACAGTTTCAAACTTAAATTGAATTGGTTCATCCAATTGAGCTCCGTAATGGTTCATATATCTTACGAACTGACTAATAGAGATGCCATGTAAATGCTTTTCTAACAAAAGAATCAAATCATTATTGACAAAATTAGTCACTAAATGTGTTTTCTCAATTTCACCTTCTGCTATATCCTTTGGACTTTCTCTTTCATCAACGGTTTCTTTATGAATTAAATTTGGTCTGTAACTATGAGTAGCACTTTTAAAAATTATATTTGCCTGATTATCATTCTGATAAAAAACAACACTATCAAGAATGCAAAACTTATTATTGCCCAAACTGAAATTTCTATCAGTTTTATTTAAACCAGTAATATAGTTAATAACATTTTTAAAGGATTCATTTAAATTTAAATCTTCATTACTAAGACATAAATAATAAAATCCTATTTTTCTTTTTTTTCGAGGCATACTGTAAGTTTTTTTTCTTTTTACTATAAATAAGTTATTCCAATCTTTAAAGCAAATAACTTAAATCTATTCATAACACTTTTACGGAAAACCATATTTAAACAAAATATTAATCATGGTTAACAAGAGTAATGAATTACATAATACCGAACAATACGTATTTATACTCCTTTTTCAATAGCTAGCAACTGTAGGTACGCGTTTAAAGTGGTAATTTTTAAAATTTATTAATCAATAACTTTTTATACGCATAAGCTAATTTCTTCAAATCCTCTACAAATAAGTTCGACAATTCAACGGTAAAGGGTACGTAAAACCTCTTCAGCAATGAAGAGGTTTTTTTGTTTTATACTAAATCAATACTCCTAACTCTAATCCTTTGGTTTATGGATATGAGGTTTTAAAATTGGATGTTTTGGTTGATTTGGTGGTGTAACCCTTCTTCTTTCATCTGGTGTCCCGTCTGGTGTTTTAGGTTTTGGACCGGGCTTAATTGCTTGGATTGTTTCCATAATTTAATTATTTTTAAAGTTATAAAATTATTTCGCAAAACTTAATAAAGTCTTTGCAGTACAAATAACCCTAATAATATCTTTAAGATATTACGGAAAAACATACCTTGAATCAATTTAAAACAATAAAACACATTATTAAGCTTCACAACTCGCATCATGCAAAACAGGAAAGTTGCACGAATTTGCTATAAAACACAATTGGTTTGCTTTAAAATGTAATTCCAAAGCCAATTCAATTTGATCTGGATTTGAAATTTTTACTTTTGGATTTAATCTAACCTCAACAAAACGTCCTCTTCCATCTGTAGAAACTTCAAGCGTTGCTTCGGCGTTATCTGCATATTCGAGAACTTCTATTCCGCTTTGAGAACAAACATATAAGTACGACATCATGTGGCAGGAAACTAAACTGCTTAACAATAAATCTTCTGGATTATACAATGCGGGATCTCCTTTAAATGCTTTTGCTGCAGAAACATCTAAAACTGGCTTGCCTTCAATTTTAATTTGATGACTTTTGCTGTAAGTTTTTGAAGTTGGATTTTCTTCTTTTTTTGAAGTCCAATTTAATTCTGCTTGGAATAAATGTTTCATTTTTCTTTTTATTGCTAAATTAAGTTTTTTCTTTTTCGAATCAATTAATCTGGCAAAGTCATAAAGTTTTATCCGCAATCTTGTCATTTCGACGAAGGAGAAATCTCCACAAGAAGCTCCACATGGAAATTCTCAAATCTTTATCGAGTTACTCGCGGAGATTTCTCCTTCGTCGAAATGACAAAAATGAGCAAATTCTTTGTTCCTATTAGTACTTTCATAAAAAAACCTCGAAAGCAATGCTTTCGAGGTTTTTAGAGAACTGAACTAATTAACAAATTCCAAAACTATTTCTTTACTGAAAATTTAAAAGTAGTTTTAGTTTTATAATTTTCTCCCGGGTTTAAAACCGTTGTTGGGAAATTTTTCTGATTTGGAGAATCTGGATAATGCTCTGTTTCTAAACATAATCCCGTTCTGTGTCCGTATGTTTTTCCGTCGCGTGTTGGCAAAGTCCCGTCAAGGAAATTTCCTGAGTAAAACTGAATTCCTGGCTCATCAGTAGTCATTTCCAAAACTCTTCCGCTTGCTGCGTGGTATACTTTTGCGATGATTGTTTTTCCTTTTTCAGGATTATTCAATACCCAGCAATGGTCGTAACCTTTTCCTCTTTCTAATTGTTCGTTTTTAGCTTCAATGTCTTTACCAACCAATTTTGGTGTTCTAAAATCAAAAGGTGTATTGGCAACATCCTCTAATTTTCCTGTTGGAATTAAAGTCGCGTCAACTGGAACAATTTTATCCGCATTTAAAGTCAATTCGTGATCTAAGATTGTTTTAGAAAAATCTCCAGATAAATTAAAATACGAATGCTGTGTTAAGTTTACAACCGTTTTCTTGTCTGTTGCTGCTTCATATAAAACTTCTAATTGATTATCATTTGTCAATGTATAAGTCACAAAAACTTGTAAATTTCCTGGATAACCTTCTTCCATATCTTTACTTAAATATGATAATTTTAAAGAAGCTGTTTCTCCAGATTTAATCTCATCTGCTTTCCAAACCACTTTAAAAAAACCATTCGGTCCTCCGTGTAAAGCATTTGGCGCATTATTTATAGCCAATTGATACTCTTTTCCATCCAAAGAAAATTTTCCTTTCGCAATGCGGTTTCCGTATCTTCCAATTAAAGCTCCAAAAAACGGATTCTCTTTTTCGTATTGTGCCAAAGAATTAAATCCAATTACAACATTTTCAGAAACACCTTCTTTATTGGGAACTTTCAAATCAGTAATAATACCACCAAAAGTGATGATATCTACTTCCATTCCGTTTTGGTTTTTCAACTTATAACTGTCGATTTTTTCCCCTTTTGCAGTTGTTCCGTAAGCCGATTTTTCGATCGTTACTGCTGCTTTTTGATCTGAAACTGTAGCATCCATTTTTTTATCGCTTTTGCATTGAACTGAAATTAAAGCCAGACTCAACAGGCCAATTCCAAAAACACAACGTTTTAATACATTCATAAATATTTTTTTTAATTGTAAAAGTGAAATGTAAGATATGAAAAAATCAAAAACAACAAAATTAAAACCTCTGAACCTTTGCCTCTTTGAACCTTTGTACCTTTGTACCTTTAATTAAAGTCCATGTTGAAACGAATGAAAATAAGCTTCATTCGCATTAATCTTATCTTTAAACTCTCTAACAGTCGTTTTTTCATCAATAACCAATAATTCGATTCCTGCGATATCTGCAAAATCTTCCATATATTCAGTTGTTATCGATTGGCTGTAAACAGTGTGATGAGCTCCACCTGCTAAAATCCAAGCAGTTGCTGCAATATCAAGGTTTGGTTTACAATCCCATAAAACTCTGGCAACTGGTAATTTTGGCAATTCAACCAATGGTTTAATAGCTTCCACTTCATTTACAATTAAACGGAAACGAGTTCCCATATCTACCAAAGAAACATTGATTGCCTCTCCAGCAGGTGAATTAAACACCAAACGAGCTGGATCTTCTTTTCCGCCAATTCCTAAAGGATGCACTTCACAAGAAGGCTTTCCATCAGCAATAGATGGACAAATTTCCAACATATGCGACCCTAAAACATATGATTTTTGTGGTGTAAAATGGTAAGTGTAATCTTCCATAAAAGAAGTTCCGCCTTCCAAACCAATGTTCATCACTTTTAAAGCTCTAACCATTGCGGCAGTTTTCCAGTCTCCTTCACCGCCAAAACCATAACCATCGGCCATTAATCTTTGTGTTGCAATTCCTGGTAATTGCTTCCAAGCTCCAAGATTTTCAAATGTATCTGTAAAAGCACCGAAACCTCCTTCTTCAAGGAAAGCCCTCAAACCTAATTCGATTTTTGCTGCTTCAACCAAAGAACTTCTTTGTGCTCCGCCCTCTTTTAAAGAATCGGTCAAAGTATATGATTGTTCGTAAACCGCTAATAAATCAGCTAATTCTTTCTCTGTTATTTTTTCGATATGTTTTGTCACATCTGAAGAATCGTATCCATTTACCGACATTCCGAAACGAATCTGAGCTTCTACTTTATCACCATCTGTAACGGCAACTTCGCGCATATTGTCTCCAATACGAGCTACTTTTAGATTTTGAAGTTCATCCCATCCAAGAACGACTCTTGACCAAATTCCTATTTTTTTATGAACTCTTTCATCTTCCCAATGCCCAACTACAACTTTACGCTTTTTACGTAATCTAGACATGATGAAACCGAATTCACGATCCCCGTGAGCCGATTGATTCAGGTTCATAAAATCCATATCGATAGATCCCCATGGAATTTCAGCATTGTATTGTGTATGTAAATGACATAATGGTTTTTTCAAAATACTCAAACCGCCAATCCACATTTTTGCAGGCGAAAAAGTGTGCATCCAAGCAATAATTCCGATACAGTTTTTCTCTGAATTCGCAGCCAAACAAACATCTAAAATCTGCGAAGGCGATTTCACCACATCTTTATAAACCACTTTTACCGGAATTGAAGATGAAGCGTCTAATCCTTTTGCAATTATCTGAGAATGTTCTGCTACTTTTCTAAGTGTTTCTTCACCGTATAATTCTTGGCTTCCTACTACAAACCATACTTCTTTTTGAGATATATCTATCATTTTGTTTAATCGTTTATTTGTTGAACTGTTTATTTGTTGAATCGTTTAATCGTGAAAACGGAATCGATTAAACGATTTACCGATTTACCGAATAAACAATTACTGTCCGTAATACGAATCTTTTCCGTGTTTACGATTGTAATGTTTCTTTATTAATGAATCTTTTAATCTTGGTGCGTTTGGATTTATTTGTAAAGTCAGGTATGCCATTTCAGCAACTACTTCTAAAACTTTACTATTGTAAACCGCTTTTGCCGCGTTTTTTCCCCAGGCAAACGGACCGTGATTTCCTATCAAAATCATTTCGACTTCTTCGTACGAAAGGTTTTTTTCTTTGAAACAATCCAAAATCTGAATTCCAGTATTGTGTTCGTAGTTTCCTTCAATTAAAGAATCTGCCATCGGGGGCGCACACGGAATATCAGCTGTTAAATGATCCGCATGAGTTGTTCCGAAAATTGGAATATCTTGTTGCGATTGTGCCCAAGCCACAGAATAGGTTGCATGTGTATGCGCAACGCCTCCAATATTTGGCCAATTTTTATATAAATAAGCATGCGTTTTTGTGTCTGATGACGGACGCATAGTTCCTTCGATTACGTTATTATCAAAATCGACAATGACGATATCTTCAGGTTTTAAATCTTCATAGGGAACGCCGCTTGGTTTAATAGCAAAAACACCATTTTCTCTATCAACGGCACTTACATTTCCAAAAGTGTAAACCACCAAATTCAATGCATTTAACTGCATATTTGCTTCGTAACATTCCTGTTTTAAATCTTTATATCGAGAACTCATTTTCTTTAATTTTAATAGATGGATCTTCAAAAGCACTTAATTGATCGTAAGCAATAAGCAGTTTGTTATACGCTGCCACTTTATCTAATTGAGGGAAATATTCTCCGTCAAAATCACTTCCTATTTTTTGGCTTGCTTCGATTACGTTTGGATAAATTCCTGCTGCAACAGCTGCGTAAATTGCTGCACCCAAAGCTGGAGTTTGGTCTGAAGCTGCGATTTTAATTGGCTTGTTTAAAACATTTGCCAAAGTCTGCATAATAAAAGGAGATTTACGAGCAACACCGCCAATTCCGATAACGCTGTCGATTTTCACACCTTCTTCTTCAAAACGATCTACAATTTTCTTCGCTCCAAAACAAATTGCGTTTACTAAAGCTTTGAAAATATGGGGTGCTTTTGTTCCTAAAGAAAGGTTTGAAATCGCACTTTTTAATTCTTGATTAGCATCTGGAGTTCGTCGCCCGTTGATCCAGTCTAAAGCAATTGGAAGACTTTCTGAAACTGGAATTTTATCTGCTTCTTTGGTCAATTCGACAATTAATTTATCACTTATTTCTTCTCTTAACTGTTCTTTTTGAGCATCGTTTAAAACAGAAGAAGTTTCTAATAAATGTTCCGTAGGCCACATCAATAGTTCTTTGTACCAAGCCAATAAATCGCCAAAAGCAGATTGTCCTGCTTCAAGACCAATAAAACCTGGAATTACAGAACCATCCACTTGTCCGCAGATTCCGCGAACAGTTTTTGTTCCTACTTCATCATAAGAACCAACCAGAATGTCGCAAGTTGAAGTTCCCATAACGCGAACTAAAGTGTTTTCTCCAATTTTAGCACCAACAGCTCCAGAATGTGCGTCAAAAGTTCCAACAGCTACTACTGTATCTGTTGAAAGCCCTAAACGGTCTGCCCATTCTTTGCTTAAATTTCCTGCTGCTAAATCAGATGTATAGGTTTCATCATATAAATTACCGCGAAGCTGCGCTAAATAAGGATGTAATTTTTCTAAAAATTCAACTGGCGGAAGTCCGTTCCAGTCTGTGTGCCACATTGCTTTGTGTCCTGCTGCGCAACGGCTTCTTTTGAACGTTTTTAAGTCTTTATTTTCGATTAATAAATACGTCATTAAATCGCAGTGTTCCATCCAAGTGTATGCTGCATTTCTAACAGCCTCGTCTTGTCTTGCTATATGAAGAATTTTTGCCCAAAACCATTCTGATGAGTAAATTCCGCCCACATATTTTGTAACGTCTTCTCCGCCCCAGCTTACTGCCAGTTCATTGATTTCGTTTGCTTCATTTATCGAAGTATGATCTTTCCATAAAACCATCATAGCATTTGGGTTTTCTTCAAAACCTTTAGTCAATGCTAATGGAGTTCCATCTTTTGTTACAGGAACTGGAGACGATCCTGTTGTATCTATACAAATTCCTTTTACTAATGAAGGATCAACTTTACTTTCTTTTATAACCGTTTGAATCGTGATTTCCAATCCTTCAATATGATCTAAAGGATGCTGACGAAATTGATTTATAGAGGCGTCGCAATATTGCTTATTCTTCCATCTTTTGTAATGAGAAACATTCGATGCTAGTTCCTGCCCATTTTCAGCATCTATAAGCACCGCTCGAACAGAATCTGTTCCATAGTCTAATCCTATTACGTAATTTTTCATTCGAAATTTATTTTTAATGGTGACAAATATACTTATAAATATTTATAAGTGTACAAAAAACACTTAATAAAAAAGATACAGTCTTTTTTTACAGATATTGCACTAAAACAGTTCTTTAGAAGAAAAAGACAAAATAAACGTTTAAATAACATTTATTATATTGCGATTATCTCATCTTACAATCTAAAACTGCAAAGCACAACCTGCTTCTCTAACTCTATTTTATCTGATTTTTTTCTTTTTTAACTTACTTTTATTCTAAAACCAAAACCTAAAAAGACATAAAAACTGATTTCTATTTCTTCTTCGTTTACAATCAAAATCATTGTAGTTTTAATTTTTTCCACTTCAAACTTTAAATAAGTGTTTCTTTAACATTTGTAAATTTAAATAAAAAAATGTCTTAAAAACAAATTAAAATTCTAAAACAACTGGTTGCAAAAAATAGATTTCGTAATTATGATTTTGAAAACTATCTTATACAAACGGCTTTTTAACTTTAATTCAGCTTTCGCAAAAAGTTTAAAAATTATAAATTCTACAAAAAAACTAATAAATACTGGGAGTTTACAGCTTTTTTTGAGGGTTCTAATTTTAAAAAATAAAATATCCAGCTTTATACGAATTCTCTTTTTAAAAATGTTTTTACCTTTGATCCTGATTTTGGTAATAAAAAGAATAATAAATAGAGAAATTATATTCTATTTATAGATGCCGAAATATATTATTGCCGATTCATATTTTTATTGCTATTTTCACATAAGTGTAAATGTTACATTAATAAATTATGAAACAATTTAGGAAGTTTATATCTTTACCAATAAATTATTAAATATGCTAAACAGTTATAGCTCTGCCGATAAGGTTTTACTAGCGGTAGATTGTATTATTTTTGGATTCGACAGTGAAGGTCTAAAAATACTTTTAATCAAAAGAGATTTTGAACCTGAAAAAGGAAAATGGTCCTTGATTGGAGGATTTTTAAAGCGTGATGAAGTTTTAGATAATGCAGCTATTAGAATATTAAATACGTATACTGGTTTAAACGATATTTATATGGAGCAGCTGTATGCTTACAGCGAAATTGATCGTGATCCTGTCGAAAGAACCATTTCTGTTTCTTATTTTGCCTTGATTAATATTGAAAACCACAATGCTGAACTAATTAAAAATTATCATGCTGAATGGTTCCCTATAAATGATGCGCCAAATTTAATTTTTGACCATAATGAAATGGTTCAAAATGCAATAAAAAGACTGCGATATAAAACTTCGATAAAACCAATTGGATTTGAATTACTACCGGAAAAATTCACCATGCGTCAGCTTTTAGAATTATATGAAGCTATCTTAAGTAAGGAATTAGACAAAAGAAATTTCATTAGTAAAATAAACTCTCTTGAGATTTTAAATAAACTTGAAGAAAAAGACATGCAGTCATCCAGAAAAGGATCGTATTTGTACACTTTTAATAAAGAAAAATACGAAGAGAAGTTACTAAATGATTTCGTTCTGAATTTATAAAAAACAAAACCCTGAAATTCCACAATTTTCAGGGTTTTTTCTTCAATAAAACTACTATTAAAAAAAATAAACAAAATTATTATCTTTTAACCTATGTATTTAGCTGTTATTATGAACACTAACTGCTAAAACATTAATAAGTGTAAAATTTACATTTGCAAATGTAAGCAAAATAATTCTTCAAAAACAAAAAATATCATCTTTATTTTTTTTATTAATAAATAAGAGAGTTTTTAATCAAATAAGGATTTAACTATAGTATGAATAACTGCATGTTAAATTCTTTAATAAATTACTACAAAGAATTTCGCATTATTAAAGAGGACTTGTTTTCGATTTGTTCCTTTTTTCCCTTTAAAACCATTTCTGCCAAAATTTTTCCCATCGCTTCAAAATGAGTAGAAATTGTAGTAATTCCGTTGGCTACCACTTTTTTCAAAGGAGTTTCATTATAAGAAATGATTCCAAAATCTGTTCCCAGTTTTAAATTTTGATCTCTCGCGCTTTCTATTACCCGAACCAAATCACGATCATTTGGTATAATGTACAAATCTCCTGCGTTTATCTTTCTATTTGTAAATTCGGCAATAATTTCAGATTCAAAATTATGTGCCGCACAAAAATCTTCAAAGCCCATTTTCATTCCTATTGGCTCTCGGAAACCTGGAAAAATCAAAATCAATTTCTGATATTTACTCAACCGTTCTTTTCCCCTCTCTAATCCTTCAAAAATATCCTTTTGATGATTCTGATAAATTGCAGGATACGATTTTAAGTCTGCGTTTGTCTGATCCAGTATAATAACATCACCCACTGGTAGGGTTTTTATAGAGCCAACTATATCTTTTAAATTTGTTGGCATTAAAATGTATTTCGTATAATTCCCAATACTGTCATTAATCAGTTTCTGAAAAACAACATTATTAAAATGATGAAAGTAAATATCGACCTGAACATTTTTCCCAATATTGTTTAAAAAGGAGCTATAAATATCTTCTTTGAAAATATTCAATTCATCAAACAACAAAAAAATCTTCTGTTTAATCGTGATTTCTACACTCTTAACGTAGTATCCTTTTCCGGGAATAGCATAAATAATACCTCTTTTTTTCAGTTCTTCGTATCCTAACAAAACGGTATCACGCGATAATGAAAATGCTAGACAAACTTTATTTACAGAGGGCAATCTGTCCCCTTTAACCAGTTTTTCGTCTTCAATTGCTTTTTCAATTGAAAGAATAATCTGCTTATATTTTGGCAGACCAATGTTGTTTTGAATCGAAATTATGTTCATATAAAATAAAGGTCTTTTAAAATTTACACAAAAACTGGTAGGTACCGGTATGCAAAAATAAAGAATGTTTTTATTTTTGACTTTCATTTTTCTAAAATTTTAATGAAAACAATAAACAAATCACACAGTAACGAAACTTCTAATGCTGATTTTTCTGATTTTGGACCAGAGATCGAAAAAATTCGTTCTTTCGAATTATCGAATAAAAACGGAATGAAGATTCAGATTTTAAATTACGGTGCAACTATTAGTTCCATTCAGATTCCAATTTCTGAAGGTAAAATTGTTGATGTTGTTTTGGGATTTGACTCTCCGAAGTCTTATTTAGAATCTTATAATTTACCTAGCGCTCCTTATTTTGGAACAACGGTTGGGCGTTATGCGGGGCGAATTCATAAAGGACTTTTTTCTTTAAATGGAAAAACATACCAATTAACAAAAAACAATAACGGAAACTCTTTACATGGCGGAAGTATTGGTTTTGGAAAAAAAATATGGACTGTTACCAACCAAACGTCTAATGAAAATCCGTCGATAACATTTCGTCTTTTAAGCGAAGATCTTGATGAAAATTATCCTGGAGAATTACAAGTTGACTTAACTTACACGCTGACAGAAGATAATGAGCTGAAATTAAATTATAAAGCAATTTCGACAGAAGATACTATTATAAATTTAACGCATCATAGTTATTTTAATCTTGATGGTCACGATGGCAGTGTTCTGGATCAAAAAGTTTTTATTGATGCCGAAAAAATGCTGGAAACTAACCAAGAGAATATCCCAACTGGAAAATTTATTGATCTCAGCAACCATGAATTTAATTTTAGAACTGAAAAAAATTGTCCGGCTTCAATCGACAACTCTTTTGTTATCAATAAAACCAATAATCCTTCAGCATCTTTATTTAGTTCAAAAAACAATTTAAAAATGAACGTTTATACGGATCAGCCAAGTGTACACATATATGTAGGCGGTAATTGTTTTGACATTTTAAAAGGAAAAAACGAAACTGCTTACCATAAAACGAGCGGAATTTGTTTTGAAACTCAAAACTTTCCAGATGCTCCCAACCAAGCACATTTTCCTAATTCAGTTTTAAGAAAAGGTGAAACATATAATCAAGAAACCGTTTATAAATTTGAAAGTTTAAGCTAAAAACGGTAAACTAATTACAGTATAATGAATGACATTTTAATACAAAATACGACTGCTTTCTTTGAAAAATCTTTTGGGACTAAACCAGAAAAAATAGTACTTTCTCCAGGAAGAATCAACATTATTGGCGAACATATTGACTATAATGATGGTTATGTTTTACCTGCAGCAATTGACAAAGTAATTTGTTTTGCTTTGAAAAAAAACAATTCCAAAAAATCAAAAATAATTGCCATCGACTTAAACGAGGAATTTGAAATTGATTTAACTCAGGAAGTAAATTTAAACGATATTGTCTGGACAAATTATATTCGAGGCGTTATTAAACAATTGCAGGATAATGGCTTTTCATTTGAAGGTTTCAACTGTGTTTTCAGCAGTAATATTCCTGTTGGTTCTGGTTTATCATCATCTGCCGCTTTAGAATGTGGAATGATTTTCGGGATTCAACAGCTTTTCGATTTAAAAATTGAGAAAGTAGACATAGCATTATTAGGACAAAAGGCTGAACACTGGGTGGGAATTAATTGTGGTATAATGGATCAGTTTTCAAGTGTACTTGGTCTTGAAAACAAGGTTATTCAATTAGACTGCAACACATTAGATTATCATTATCATAATGCTGATTTTAAAGATTATTCTTTGGTTCTATTTGACAGCAATGTTAAACATTCTCTTTTTACATCTGAATATAATACACGCAGAATAGAATGTGAGCAGGGATTGTCGATAATTAAAAGTCATTTTCCTGAGGTAAAAAGTTTTAGAAATTGTACCGAAGAACAACTTTTAAGTATTCAAGACAAAATGGATGAAACTGTTTTTAAAAGAGTTCATTATGTGGTAAAAGAAATTAATCGCGTTATAAAAGCCTGCGAAGCGCTGGACAAAGGAAATATAGAAGAATTAGGACAATTGCTCTTTGAAACACATTATGGTTTATCTCAGGAATACGAAGTAAGCTGCGCCGAATTGGATATGCTTGTTGATACGGCAAAAGCAGATAATACTATCATTGGTTCTCGCTTAATGGGCGGCGGTTTTGGCGGATGCACCATTAATTTAATTAAAAAAGGTCATGAAAATGAGGTGAAAAGTAAGTTTTCAAATCTTTATTTAAATACATTTGGGATTGAATTAAAATTTTACGACGTAAAAATCTCAAACGGAACAACATTACTTTAAATACCACACCAAAAAAATGAAAAATTTTGACATTAACGAAGATCCTCACAGACGTTTTAATCCTTTACTCAATGAATGGGTTTTAGTTTCACCTCATCGTGCGAAACGTCCTTGGCAGGGTCAAAACGAAACCATTTCGACTGAGAAACTTCCTAAACATGACCCAACTTGTTATTTATGTCCGGGAAATGTTCGAGCAAACGGAGTAAGTAATCCAGCATACAAAAACAGTTTTGTATTCGACAATGATTTTGCTGCTTTAAAACAAGATGAGATCATTTTTGAAGAAGATATTAAACATACCTTTTTTAAGGCTGAACCTGAACAAGGAATTTCGAGAGTGGTTTGTTTTTCACCAAGACACGACCTAACGATTCCGGAAATGGAAGTTGCCGATATTGAGAATATTATTAAAACTTGGCAAAAAGAATATGCTGATCTAGGGAGCATTAAATATATTAACCACGTTCAGATTTTTGAAAATAAAGGAAGCGTTATGGGATGCAGTAATCCGCATCCGCATGGTCAGATCTGGGCGCAGTCATCATTGCCTACTCAGGTTGAAAAAACACATAAAAGCTTAAAAGCGTATTACGACAAAAATCAAAGAACGCTGCTTGAAGATTATGTAAAGGCTGAATTAAGAGTTGACAGTCGAATTGTAATCGAAAATGATCATTTTGTTGCATTAGTTCCGTTTTGGGCAATCTGGCCTTATGAAACTATGATTGTGAGCAAAAATCCAATTAGCAAAATCACAGATTTTAATGCTGAAGAAGTTACCGCTTATGCCAAAATTTTAAAGCAGCTTACCATTAAATACGATAATTTATTCAGCACATCATTTCCTTATTCTTCAGGAATTCATCAAGCGCCAACAGATAATTTTGATCATCCAGAATGGCATTTTCATATGCATTTTTATCCACCGCTGCTTCGCTCAGCAACTGTAAAAAAATTCATGGTCGGCTATGAAATGATGGGAGAATCGCAAAGAGATATTACACCAGAAAAAAGTGCCGAAATTTTAAGACAACAATCAGACGTTCATTATAAATAAAAATTGGCTGAATTTTTCTTATAAAATAAGTATTGGATAGAAAATTTAACATAATAATTTATTTATAAATGTAAATAATACATTTACAATAGCAGATATATAACTTTTTATTTTAAATTTGGCTTCCGTTCTTTTTTTAGTAAAAAAATAACAGAATAAAAACACATTTTTCATTTTTTAAACAAATTAAACCATACAAAACCACAAAAAACAATCGCTATACTAATTATCTAATATACCATTATCAATGAACCAGAACCTCGCTCTTGCAGATTATGCAGTATTTATTATCTATTTTCTCGTAGTATCTATCTATGGATATACGATTTATCGCAAACGCGAAAAAAATGAACATGATGCCAAGGCTTATTTCCTTGCCGAAGGAACACTTACATGGTGGGCAATTGGAGCTTCGTTAATTGCATCAAACATTTCGGCTGAACAATTTATCGGAATGAGCGGTGAAGGTTTCTTCTTAGGAATTGCAGTTGCTGCTTATGAATGGATTGCTGCTATTGCTTTGATTATTGTTGCAGTTTGGTTTATTCCTGTATATCTTAAGAATAAGATTTACACGATGCCTCAGTTCTTAAAAACACGTTACAATGAATCGACGGCTTTAATCATGGCGGTTTTTTGGTTGTTTTTGTATGTATTTGTAAACCTTACTTCTATTTTATATTTAGGAGCAGTTGCCATTAATGGTCTTGCTGGCGGAGAATATCTCCATGCCATTATGATAGGCTTAGCTGTTTTTGCATTAATTATCTCTTTAGGAGGAATGAAAGTTGTGGCTTATACCGATGTAATTCAGGTAGCGGTTTTAATCATTGGAGGTTTAGTTACAACTTATATCGCTTTGACTGTAGTATCTGATCATTTTGGTTTTGGAAAAGATGCTCTTGCAGGTTTCAATCTATTAATGGAAAAAGCACCTGAACATTTCAAAATGATAATTGACAGACCTACTGCTTCTTCATCTCAACTTGAAATTGATAAATATTTAACTTTCCCAGGTTTAATGTCTTACTTAGCAGGTATCTGGATTATCAACCTTAACTATTGGGGATGTAACCAATATATTACTCAAAGAGCTTTAGGTGCCGATTTACAAACTGCGCGTAATGGTATTTTGTTTGCAGGATTCTTAAAATTATTAATGCCTCTTATCGTTATGCTGCCTGGTATTGCTGCTTACGTTTTATATCAAAATGGTGGTTTACCACAATTGATTGGTGGAAAAGACGGAGCTTACTCGGCAATGCTAACTTTCCTTCCAACAGGTTTAAAAGGATTATCTGTTGCTGCATTAACTGCTGCTATCGTAGCGTCATTAGCAGGTAAAGTAAATAGTATTTCGACAATCTATACTCTAGACGTTCACAAAAAATACATTCAAAAAAATGCGAGTGACAGACACCAAGTTAATATCGGAAGATATGCTGTTTTTGCTGCTATGCTTTTAGCCGTATTATTTACATGGAATGATATATTAGGAATTGGCGGTGTTGGTGGATTTACTTATATTCAAAAATATACCGGCTTTATTAGCCCTGGAGTTTTTGCGATGTTTTTCCTTGGAATGTTCTGGAAAAGAACTACTGGAACTGCAGCAATTGTAGGTGTAATTTTAGGATTTGTATTATCTGTTTTATTCAATGAATATGCTCCAATGCTTTTCGGAAATGAAACCTTATTATATACTGCTTATTCTAATGGAAAAGGCGCATTCGAAATTCCGTTCCATATTTGTATGGGATTATCATTCTTCTTTACAATGTTGGCAATGATTGCAATCAGTTTTGCTGGACCTAAAGTAAACCCTAAAGCATTTGAAATTGATTCTGAAATGTTTAAAGTTAAACCACAAACTACTGTGTTAATCGTAATTACATTATTGATTATTGTAGCATTATATGTGAAGTTCTGGTAGTAGAATTTTTACTATATATTTTAAAGAAAAAAGAGGATATTAAAATTAATTTCCTCTTTTTTGTATTTAAGAACCTATATCTTCCCGAGTAAATCCAGCTTTTAAAATAGCTGTTGTATCTGTAATTTGATTAGAGAAATCAACCCTTATATTATCCGGGTCTTTAGAAGAATAATCTATTATAAAAAATTTATTGATTTTTTCGCTATAATTTTCAGGACAACGGTCGCAACTATTTCTATACCATTTGTTGTTTACATTATATTTGAAAAAGCTTACTGTAGTCTTAGGAAATGTTTTACAAAAAACAAACTTACATACCGTTTGTTTTTTATTTTCCTGAATTTCTTTCGACCTTAAATGCCCTTTTATAAAAAGAAAAATCAAACCAAAAACAATAGCAAAAAGAACTAATTTGCTAATTTTATCTTTCATTTTTTTGTCTGTTACTTCCCTAAAACAATTATTCTTTATCCAAACTCTCTTTTTGCATATTTAGCAAATATGCCATATTTGCAATTACGTGATCATGCTTTTTAACAAACGAATTTTCTTCATTCCAGACATAACCTGCCAAAACAGCGCATATTTTTTCTTTTACCTCAGGATTTTCTGGCTGATGGAAAAATAAAGTCTGCAGATTACCTGTGTACCATTCTTGTACATAAGTCGTAAATACTGCAATTCCGCGTTTCATATATTGTGTAAACTCGACCTCCCAATCAACAGGAGTTCCTTGTGCTTCTTTCAAATATAATTTTGCCGCCAGCATTCCAGATTCAGTAGCAAAAGCTACACCTGACGAGAAAACAGGATCTAAAAATTCTGAACTATTTCCTGTTAAAGCAAAACCGTCGCCATACATTCTTTTTACAGCTCTCGAATAATTCTCCAATTTTACAGGCTCAAACAAAAACTCAGTTCCCTGAAATCTTTTAATATAAAAGTCCGACAGCTGAATGGCATTTTTCAAAGCCTCAGCATTGTCTTTATTTTCAGAAAGAGAATTGATAAAATCAGTCGGCCCTACAACACCTAAACTTGTATTTCCGTTAGAAAACGGAATTACCCATAACCATACTTGGGTTTCTAGAATATCAAATGAAATTTGAGTTCCTTCTTCCCCTTCTTCTCTATTAATATCTTTTACGTGTGTAAATATTGAAGAATGCGGATCTAATTTCGAAGGCGTATCCAAATCTAAAAGTCTTGGTAAAACACGTCCATAACCGCTTGAATCGATAATAAACTTCGCGTGAATTTCTTTTAAATTCCCATCCTTATCTTTTACAATAGTTTTAGAATTTTTTCCTTCAAAAGAAACTTCCAAAACCTCTGTTTCAAATTCCAGATCAACACCTTTACGAACGACTTCCTGAGCCATTGTATTGTCAAAATCAGCACGCGGAACCTGCCAGGTCCAATCCCAGCCTTCTCCAAATTTCTTGCTGAAATCAAAAACACAAATTTCTTCACCTCTTATAAAACGTGCTCCCAGCTTCTTTTCAAAATTCATTGCATTAAGAGCGTCAAACAATTCTGCCTCAGCAAAATGATCCATTACTCTAGGAATTAAGCTTTCGCCAACAACAAGCCTCGGAAACCTTTGTTTTTCAACAACTTTTACCTTAACATTGTTTTTATGAAGATACGATGCCGATACGCATCCAGAGGGTCCGGCGCCTATCACTAAAACATCTACAAACTCCTTTGTCATAATAAAAATATTATCAATTATTACCTTACATTTGCCATCATCAAAATAACTACATTTATTTTGATTAATAAAATTAAATTAGCACAATCAAAACCGATTTAATGAATACAATTAATGAATATTTAAGTTTAGCAGAATTCGAATCTATTATATTTGGAAATAATAAAGTTGCAATAAGCGATGTCGTTCTAAACCGAGTAAATGAAAGCTTTAATTTCCTAAAAGAATTTTCTGGAAACAAAGTAATTTACGGCGTAAATACTGGCTTTGGCCCAATGGCGCAATATAGAATTAAAGAATCTGATCAAATTCAGCTTCAATATAATTTAATCCGAAGCCACTCATCTGGAACCGGAAAACCTTTAAGTCCAATTTGTGCAAAAGCAGCAATTCTAGCACGATTAAATACACTTTCATTAGGAAACTCAGGCGTTCATCCGTCAGTAATAAACCTAATGTCTGAACTTATTAATAGAGATATTACACCATTAATCTTCGAACACGGCGGTGTTGGTGCCAGCGGTGACTTAGTGCAATTATCACATTTAGCTTTAGTTTTAATTGGTGAAGGCGAAGTTTTTTACAAAGGCGAAAGAAGACCAACTCCAGAAGTTTTTGAAATCGAAGGCTTAAAACCAATTCAAGTAGAAATTAGAGAAGGTTTAGCATTAATCAACGGAACTTCGGTAATGACCGGAATTGGTGTTGTAAATGTATATCACGCTAAAAAATTATTAGATTGGTCATTAAAATCTTCATGTGCAATCAATGAATTAGTTCAAGCTTATGACGATCATTTTTCAGAAGAATTAAACCAAACAAAACGCCATAAAGGACAACAGGAAGTGGCGGCGAAAATGCGTCAAAATCTTTCAGACAGTACTTTAATTCGTAAAAGAGAAGACCATTTATATTCTGGTGAAAATACCGAAGAAATCTTCAAAGAAAAAGTACAGGAATATTATTCATTAAGATGCGTTCCTCAAATTCTTGGACCGGTTTTAGAAACCATTAATAACGTTGCTTCAATTTTAGAAGACGAATTTAACTCGGCAAACGATAACCCAATTATCGACGTAAAAAATAAACACGTTTACCACGGCGGAAATTTCCACGGAGATTATATTTCGCTTGAAATGGACAAATTGAAAATCGTTATTACAAAATTAACGATGCTTGCAGAACGTCAATTGAATTATTTATTGAATTCAAAAATCAACGAATTGCTGCCTCCATTTGTAAATTTAGGAACATTAGGATTTAATTTCGGAATGCAGGGTGTGCAGTTTACAGCAACCTCAACAACTGCCGAAAGTCAAATGTTATCCAACCCAATGTACGTACACAGTATCCCGAACAACAACGATAATCAGGATATTGTAAGTATGGGAACCAACTCAGCTGTTATTACCTCAAAAGTGATCGAAAATGCTTTTGAAGTTTTGGCTATCGAAATGATTACCATTGTTCAAGCAATTGATTATTTAGAACAAAAAGATAAAATCTCATCGGTTTCTAAAAAATGGTACGATGAAATTCGAAACATAATTCCTACTTTTAAAGAAGATCAGGTGATGTATCCTTTCGTTCAAAAAGTAAAAGATCATTTGATCAACAATTAAAACTTGTTTTACAATATTAATATTGAATCTTAAAACCATGAAAAAACCATTTATTTTTTTGTTGCTCGTATTTATTCAAATTGTTAATAGTCAAGAATTGGCATTAGTTAAAAAGAATTCCAAAATTGGATATATTTCTAAAGACGGATCTTTTAAAATTGAACCGCAGTACAAATCTGCCAAAAGTTTCTCTGAAGGTTTGGCCGCAGTAGAAAATGGCGGAAAATGGGGTTTTATTGATGCAAAAGGAGAATGGGTAATTCCGGCTGATTTTAAAGATGCTAAAGATTTTAACAACGGAATTGCTATAGTACAAAAAGATAAGGAATGGGTTTATATTGATAAAAAAGGAGAAATTCAAAAAAATCCTGCATCAGATAAATTATTCGATTTTAATAATGGCGTTGCTTTTTTCAGACAAAATAATAAAGTTGGACTGATCAACAATAAAATGGCAATCGTTTTAGAACCAAAATACGATCAGATCAAACCTTTTGAAAATGGTTTTGCAAGAGTGGAACTGAATAAAAACTGGGGAATTATAAATGCTGAAGGAAAAGAAGTAGTTGAGCCGGCTTACTCCGAAATTGGAAACTATTTTAAAAACACAACTTGGGCTAGAAAGGACAAAACTTTTGGACTTGTAAGTGCTGGTAAATTTATTCCAGTTGATGGCGCTGAAAAAATTTGGGATTTTGAAACACAAGATTTGACGTTTGCTAAAAAGAATGGAAAAATTGGATACATTGACTTACAAGGAAACTGGACCATTTTACCTATATATGATAAAGGAAAAGCTTTTTCTAAAAATTTAGCACCCGTTTTAGTTGGAAAAAAATGGGGATACATTAATCCAAAAGCAGAATTTGTAATTGAGCCAACTTATAACGATGCCGAAGTTTTTAGTGCAAATGGTTTAGCTCCTGTTAAAGAAAGCAATTGGGGATTTATTAATGAATCTGGAAAACTGATTATTCCGACCCAATATGGCATTACTGCAAATGCAATTATTGCTATGTTTACCCAACAAGACAAAGGTTTTATAGATGGCGTTGCAAGAGTAAAAAACGAAGGAAAATGGGGTTTTCTTAAACCAGACGGAACAGTCTTAAGCAATCAATGGTTTGAAAATGCTGAACTATTTTCAAAATCTGCAGAAAAACCTCAGCCAGTTGCAGCTCCCGCTGAAGCTCCAAAACAAGAAACAAAAACAACAAAACCCGCTGCTAAATCGACACCGAAACCAGCAGCTAAGAAAAAGAAATAAATTTCACTTATGAAATGTGTATTAGTAACAGGCGGTTCAAGAGGAATTGGAAGTGCTATTTGTAAAAAATTAGCTGTTGAATCTGATTATCATATTTTGATCAATTACCATTCAAACCAAACCGCTGCTGAAGAAACACTTCAGGAAATACAAAAATTAGGAGCAACAGGAGAAATCTTAGGTTTTGATGTTGCTAATTTTGAACAAGTACAAGATGTTTTAACAAAATGGCAGGAAGCTAATCCTGAAGCTATTGTAGAAGCTATTGTAAACAATGCCGGAATTACAAAAGATGGTCTTTTTATGTGGATGACTCCCGAAGACTGGAACGGTGTTGTAAACACAAGTTTAAACGGTTTTTTTAATGTAACGCAGTTTTTCATTCAAAAAATGCTGCGTAATAAATATGGCCGAATCGTAAATATGGTTTCGGTTTCTGGTGTAAAAGGAACAGCAGGACAAACCAATTATTCCGCAGCAAAAGGCGCAATTGTTGCTGCCACAAAAGCATTGGCACAAGAAGTAGCAAAACGTAACATTACCGTAAATGCTGTTGCCCCGGGATTTATTAGAACTGACATGACAAGCGAACTTGACGAAAAAGAATTATTAAAACTAATTCCTGTAAATCGTTTTGGCGAAGCCGAAGAAGTAGCAGATTTGGTAAGCTTTTTGATTTCAAAAAAATCAAGTTATATTACCGGTGAAATTATCAATATAAACGGAGGGATATATTCTTAAAAAATTACTTTGAAAGACGATGAATAAGAGAGTTGTAATTACTGGAATGGGAATTTATTCTTGTATCGGAACTTCTTTAAATGAAGTGAAGGAATCATTATATAACGGAAAATCAGGTATTCAATTTGATTCTGACCGAAAAGAATTTGGTTTTCAATCAGCCTTAACAGGAATGGTTCCGAAAGCTGATTTAAAAAATTTATTGACACGCAGACAGCGTATGAGCATTGGTGAAGAAACCGAGTATGCTTATATGGCGACTATCGAAGCATTGAAAAATGCTAATATTGACGACGCTTTTTTTGAGAATCGCGAGGTTGGAATTATGTACGGAAATGACAGCGTTTCTAAAGCTGTTATTGATGCTACAGATATTGTACGTGAGAAAAAAGACACCGCTTTAATTGGTTCTGGAGCTATTTTTAAATCGATGAATTCTACCGTTACAATGAATCTTTCAACGATTTTTAAACTGCGAGGTATTAATTTGACAGTTAGTGCAGCTTGTGCGAGCGGTTCACATTCTATCGGGCTTGCTTATTTTTTAATAAAAAGCGGTTTTCAAGATATTATTATTACGGGCGGTGCACAGGAAATTAATAAATATGCTATGAGCAGTTTTGACGGATTAGGCGTTTTTTCGAATAGAGAAAATGATCCCGAAAAAGCTTCAAGACCTTTCGACAAAGATCGCGACGGATTAATTCCAAGCGGCGGCGGCGCAACTTTAATTCTAGAAAGTTACGAATCTGCAATTGCACGCGGCGCAAATATTATTGCCGAAGTTTCGGGTTACGGTTTTTCATCAAACGGCGGACATATTTCAACTCCAAATGTCGAAGGACCTGCCACGGCAATGCAAAGAGCTCTTGACGATGCAAAACTAAAAGCATCAGATATTGAATATATCAATGCACATGCAACCTCAACTCCTGTTGGAGATGCAAATGAAGCTAAAGCTATCTTTGAAGTCTTTGGCGAGAAAAACCCATGCGTAAGTTCTACAAAATCAATGACAGGTCACGAATGCTGGATGGCTGGAGCAAGTGAAGTCATTTATTCTATCATAATGATGCAGCACGATTTTATTGCGCCAAACATCAATTTAGACAACCCTGATGAAGATGCTTCTAAATTAAATTTAGTTAAAACTACGTTAAACAAAAAATTTGACATATTTTTGTCCAATTCTTTCGGTTTCGGAGGAACCAACTCAGCGTTGGTGGTTAAAAAGTTTAAATTAAACAATGAATAAAGAAGAGATTATAGCAAGAATTAATGGTTTTTTAGTTGATGAATTTGAAGTTGACAATGACGACATTGAACCAAATGCTAATTTAAAAAACACACTTGGGTTAGACAGTCTGGATTATGTTGATTTAGTAGTTTCGATAGAATCTAACTTTGGTGTAAAACTAGTAGAGGCAGATTTTGTTGGAATTTCTGATTTTCAAAGTTTCTATGACCTTATTGAAACCAAATTAAAAGCCAAAACAGCTTAATGAGTCAATGGGATGGCAAATCAAAAGGAACTGTTTTAGGCTATAGAATATTCGTTTTTTTAATACAAAAAGCGGGTATAAAGTCTGCTTATGTCCTGCTTTATTTTGTTGCCTCTTATTACTTTCTGTTTTTAAGAAAAAGCAATCGTGCTATTTTTTATTACTTTAAAGAAAGACTCATCTATTCTTATTTTAAATCAAAAAAAATGGTTTTCAAAAGTTACTATACTTTTGGACAGACCATTATTGATAAAATTTCCATTTCGGCAGGAATGCGAAACAAATTCACCTATGAGTTTGACGGAATCGAAACGCTGAAAAAACTTTTAGCCGAAAAAAAAGGCGGTGTTTTAATCAGCGCTCATGTTGGAAATTTTGAAATCGCGGAGCATTTTCTAGGCGACATCGATCTTAATTTTCAAATTAATTTAGTCACAACAGACTTAGAGCATTCTGCTATTAAAAATTATCTAGCCAGCGTTACCCAAAAACCAACCGTAAAATTCATCATCATCAAAGACGATTTGTCTCATATTTTTGAGATTAATGCTGCCTTAGCCAATAACGAATTAGTCTGTTTTACCGGAGATCGCTACTTTGAAGGAACAAAATCACTTTCAGAAAACATTTTAGGCAAAGAAGCCAGCTTTCCTGCAGGACCATTTTTAATCGCTTCAAGACTAAAAGTTCCTGTAGTATTTGTTTATGTTATGAAAGAGCCAAATCTGCATTATCATTTATACGCAAGAGAAGCCACAGTTAAACATCGTGACGAAAAAGCACTCTTGAAAGAGTATGTAACCAGCGTAGAAAATATCTTAAAAAAATATCCGCTTCAATGGTTTAATTATTTCGATTTTTGGAATGATTTATCATAATTTCTAAAAATCGCGCAGGTTTTTTCTCATTTTTGTCATTTCGACGAAGGAGACTCGAGCGAAAGTGAACAGGCGAAGCAAATCTCCACGAGGAGATCTACAAAGATTGGCTTATAGGAACGGAGCTACTAGCGAAGATTTCTCCTTCGTCGAAATTACAAACTGTGCTTTAAAGTGTTCTGCGAGATTAAAAACCTGTCATAAATCCACATCCAAAAAAACTTATAAAACGAAACATTAAACAAGAAAATTCGTTTAAATAAATTTACTTATTTTTGTTCGCAACCATAGCCAATCAACCCAAATGAAAAAAGTTCTCGTTATTTATTATACTCAATCCGGACAATTAGAAAGCATTGCACAAAACATTGCAAAACCATTTTTAGATTCAGAGGAAATAGATGTAACTTTTTATCAAATACAATTAGAAAAACCTTTTCCTTTTCCTTGGAATAAGGATTCGTTTTTTGATGCCTTTCCAGAATCATTTTTACAGATTCCAACCGCTCTAAAACCAGTTCCAGAAGATATTCTAAATACAAAATTCGACTTGGTGCTTTTCAATTATCAAGTTTGGTATTTATCGCCTTCCATTCCTATTAACTCTTTTTTGAAAAGCAGCGAAGCAAAAAAAATTCTAAACAATACACCCGTAATCACCATTAGCGGTTCACGAAATATGTGGATAATGGCGCAGGAAAAAATCAAAACCCTGCTTAAAGAAGCCAATGCACAATTAGTAGGAAACGTTGCTCTAGTAGATCGTGTAGGAAACTTAATCAGCGTTATTACAATCGTAGAATGGATGTTCTCCGGCGTTAAGAAAAAATACTTAGGAATTTTTCCGCTTCCAGGAGTTTCAGAAAAAGACATTCAGGAATCTCCAAAGTTTGGAGAAATAATACTTACAGATCTAAAAACGAACAGTTTGAATGATCTACAACCAAAATTAGTCGCAAATGGCGCCGTAAAAATCAGTCCCTATTTAGTGACCGTAGACAAAACAGCTAATAAAATTTTTAATAAATGGTCAAACCTCATTTATAAAAATCAAAAAAACCGAAAACTGCTTCTAAAAGTATTTAATGTTTATTTATTCCTTGCGATTTGGTTAATCTCGCCAATAGTGTATATATTGCACCTTATTTCCTACCCATTTAAGTTAAAAACCATAAAAAGAGAAACTCAATATTATCAAGGAGTTTAGCATACTAAATTAGATTATGTTTGAAGTATATATCACTAAAGCTGCAAAATATTTGCCAAACGACGCTGTTTCGAATGATGAAATGGAAGCCTATTTAGGTCTTATCAACGATACAGCCTCAAAAGCAAGACGTATTATTTTGCGCAACAACAAAATTACAAGCCGTTATTACGCTGTCGATAAAACAGGAAAAAGTACACACAGTAATGCCGAATTAACACGAAATGCTATTTTACCGTTGTTCGACGAAAACTTTACATCCCAGGATCTAGAAGTACTTTCGTGCGGAACCTCAACTCCTGATATATTCCTGCCTTCACACGCTGCGATGGTTCATGGTCTCTTAAAAAACAAATCGGTAGAACTAAACTCTTCAACAGGAGTTTGCTGTGCTGGAATGAATTCATTAAAATTTGGTTTTCTTTCTATAAAATCTGGAAATTCAAAAAATGCAATCTGTACAGGATCAGAAAAAGTTTCAACCTGGCTGAATGCCCAAAAATACAATCACGAAGCCGAAAACTTAAAAAGTCTGGAAGAGCAGCCCATTATTGCTTTCAAAAAAGACTTTTTAAGATGGATGCTGTCTGACGGTGCCGGCGCTTTTTTATTAGAAAATAAACCAAGAGGTCCAATTTCTTTAAAAATAGAATGGATGGAAGCTTTTTCGTATGCATACGAACTAGAAACATGTATGTATGCAGGAGGTGATAAATTAGAAAACGGCGAAATCAAATCATGGAGCGATTACGCGCCAGAACAATGGTTGAACGAATCTGTTTTTGCCATCAAACAAGATGTAAAACTACTGGACGAATTTATTCTTTCTAAAGGCGCAGAAAGCATGAAAGATGCCATGGATAAAAACAATATTAAATCTGACGATATTACTTATTTTATTCCTCACGTTTCTTCTAACTTTTTTGTTGAAGGATTAAAAAAAGGATTAAATGAAAGAGGTATCGGAATGAATGATGATAAATGGTTCATGAATCTTTCTAGAGTGGGTAACGTAGGTTCTGCCTCCATATATTTAGCTTTAGAAGAATTAATGAATTCAGGCAACTTAAAAAAAGGAGATAAAATTCTTTTATCAGTTCCAGAAAGCGGAAGATTCTCTTTTGCCTACGCTTATTTAACAGTTTGCTAATGGAAACAACAGCACTTTTAGAAAAAGAAACGGTCGAAAATTTATTGCCTCAAAAGTTTCCTTTTGTAATGGTTGATGCAATGTATTCTTATACCGAAACTTCTTTGATTTCGGGTTTAACAATTCAGAACGATAACATTTTTGCCGAAAACAATATTTTTCTAGAAGCAGGTTTAATCGAACACATGGCACAATCTGTTGCCTTGCATACCGGTTATCAGTTTTTTTTAAGAAACGAAACTGCACCGACTGGATATATTGGTTCTATTAAAGAAATTGAAATTAAAAAACTGCCACAGATTAACGATTCTATTCAATCTGAAGTTACCATTTTACAAGAATTTGCAGGTATCACTTTAGTGAATATTGTTACCAAATTAAATAATGAAGAAATTGCAAACGGGCAAATGAAAACCGTTTTAGCTAAATAATATAAAAATTGAGTACTGGAGTTGACATACAAAATTATCTGCCGCACCGAGCACCAATGCTTATGGTAGATTTAATTTTGGATATAGATGCCAACTTTGTAGAAACCACTTTTTTGATAAAAGAAGACAATATTTTTGTTGCCAATACTATTTTTACCGAAGCTGGTTTAATCGAAAACACAGCACAAACCTGCTCCGCAATTGTTGGGAAAAAATATTTTTTTGAAGAAGACGGAACAGAAAATGAAAACGTAAATGTAATTGGATTTATCAGCGCTTTAAAAAATGCAAAAATTCATTTACTGCCAAAAGCCGGCGACACTATAATTACCAGAGCAAATTTAATTTCGAAATTTGCCGGCGACGATTATACTTTGTGCACAATGAGCTGCAAAAGTTTACTCGACGAACAACTGCTCTTAGAATGCGAAATTAATTTATTCATTCAAAAAACAATTTCGGTTCCAGAATAAATCCCAATAGAAACGATAAATGTCATGGAAAAAGAAAATGTACCACAAGATAAAAGCAATTTAACCAAAAACAACGTTAAAGAGCTTTTATACGCGACTGATGAAAACGGCGATTATACCACAACCTTAAGTACAGGCTGGGAACCCAAAACAATTGCATTATCAAATTCTATCGACGAAATAAACGAACGTATTGCCGAAGCAAAACAACAAGTTAAAACTGGCGAAGTAAGTCCGATTTCTTATTATATGGAACTTAATAAAATGGATCTTACCATTTTGTCAAGCTACGTAGGAATGTGGAAATGGCGTGTGAAAAGACATTTTAAACCTGCTGTTTTTGCCAAATTAAGCGATTCTATTTTGAAAAAATACGCTGATGCTTTTAGTATTTCAGTATCCGAATTAAAAAACTTTAAAACAGATTAATGCAAGTCACTTTTACACATCACCAATCTGCTCACTGTGAAAATGGAGTAGCATCGAATCTGTTAAAAAACAACGGACTCAACATAAGCGAACCAATGGTTTTTGGTATCGGTTCAGGACTTTTCTTTGTGTATTTACCTTTTATAAAAGTCAATTATGCACCCGCAATCAGCTATAGAACTTTGCCGGGACAAATTTTTAATAAAGTCGCAACCCGCTTAAACCTTAAAATTAAAAGACAAAAATTTTCATCAACAGTAAACGCAAACAAAGCGCTTGATGAAAATTTAAAAAATAATATCCCAACCGGATTACAAGTCGGCGTTTATAATTTAAGTTATTTCCCTGACGAATACCGTTTTCATTTCAACGCACACAATTTAGTCGTTTACGGAAAAACCGATAAAGACTATTTGATCAGCGATCCTGTTATGGAAACTGTAACCACTTTAACGCATGATGAATTAGACAAAGTACGTTTTGCAAAAGGAGCTTTTGCGCCCCGCGGACAAATGTATTATCCAATTCAAATTCCAAGTGAAGTCGATTTAAAAAGCGCCATCATCAAAGGAATAAAAAACACTTGCAGAGATATGCTTGCACCAATGCCAATTGTGGGTGTTCGCGGCATTAAATTCGTATCTAAGCAAATTAGAAAATGGCCTGTAAAACACGGTACCAAAAAAGCCAATCATTATTTGGCACAAATGGTTCGTATGCAGGAAGAAATTGGAACCGGCGGCGGGGGTTTCCGTTTTATTTATGCCGCATTTTTACAAGAAGCTTCAGTTATTTTAAACAATGAAGAACTGAAAGAACTTTCTAAAGAAATGACAAAAATTGGCGATTCATGGCGAGATTTTGCCGTTGAAGCTTCACGAATTTATAAAAACAGAAGTGCCAAAGAAGACGCTTACAATACTATTGCCGACGAACTTCTAGACATTGCCAATAGAGAAGAAATCTTTTTCAAAAAATTAAAAAAAGCCATCAGCTAAGATATTTTGCAATCTATAATTAAAATAGAATCCCTTTCGAAAAAGTACAAAGATGCCGACCAGTATTCTTTGAACAATGTTTCATTGGCTATAAATGAAGGCGAGATTTTTGGTTTACTAGGTCCAAACGGCGCCGGAAAAACAACCTTAATTTCAATGCTCTGCGGATTGGTAAAACCAACTTCGGGACATCTTTCAATTGATGGTTTAAACTATGCCGACCATTCTTCAAAAATTAAAAAGATTATAGGAGTTGTTCCTCAGGAATATGCCTTATATCCTACTCTTACGGCAAGAGAAAATCTTCATTACTTTGGAAGTATGTACGGTTTAAAAGGCTCTGATTTAAAAGATAAAGTAATCGAGACTTTAGACCTTTTGGGTTTATTAAAATTTGCCGATAAACGAGTTGAAACTTTCTCTGGCGGAATGAAACGCCGTGTCAATTTAATTGCCGGGATTCTGCATAAACCAAAAGTTTTATTTCTAGATGAACCAACCGTTGGAGTTGATGTTCATTCTAAAAATGCTATTATAGAATATCTGAAAGTATTGAACCAAAACGGAACAACTATTATTTATACTTCACATCATTTGGCTGAAGCCGAAGATTTCTGCAGTAACATTGCTATTTTAGACCAAGGTCAAATTTATGCGCAAAATACACCTTCAATTTTAATTGAATCGACAAAAGATGCTCGAAATCTCGAAGACGTTTTTATTTCATTAACTGGTAAAGACTTGAGAGATGATGTATAAAATTTGGATGTCAGTCGTAAAGGAATTTTTACTCCTTAAACGAGATTTAGGCGGGTTGATTATTCTATTTATAATGCCATTAGTTTTGGTCATTACTGTTACATTAATTCAAGACAGTACTTTTAAAAAAGTCAGCGATTCTAAAATCCCCATTTTATTAGTCGATAATGATAAAGGTTCGGTATCAAAAACTGTTTTTGACAATTTAGAAAAAAGTGATTTATTCAGCGTTGTTACACAAATCGACAATAAAGCGATTACCGAATACATTGCCAGAGAAAATGTTTACAAAGGAAAATTTCAATTGGCGATTGTAATTCCGAAAGATCTAAGTTCTGATTTACAAGCCAAAGTAGATCAAAATGTAGAAAAAATTGTCAGCAGTTTAGGTATGACTGATAGTACTGCAGCGAGCGAACCTCAGCGAATAATAAAAGAAAAGGAAGTAAAACTGTATTTTGATCCAGCGGTTCAAATGAGTTTTAAAAATGCGGTCATGAACTCGATCGATAAAATGATTTCGCAAATCGAAACCAAATCTATTTACACCACTTTCCAGAATCAATTAGGAGGAAATGCCGATTTCGAGCAAAAAAGCTTCATTTCTTTCAAAGAAATAATTCCGAAAATAAACAACAAAGAAGTTCGTCCAAATTCTGTACAGCATAACGTTCCAGCTTGGACGCTTTTTGCGATATTTTTTATTGTAATTCCGTTATCCATTAATATTGTAAAAGAAAAATCGCAGGGAACTTTCGTTCGATTAAGAACCAATCCCGTTTCTAATTTGGTTGTGATAATCGGAAAAACCATTACCTACTCGATCATCTGTATGATTCAGTTTTATATGATGGTTGCCGTTGCCGTATTTTTATTTCCATCCATTGGGCTGCCTTCTTTAAACATCGAAGGACATTTAGCATTAATGAGTGTCGTTGCCTTATTTTCAGGTTTCGCCGCCATTGGATTCGGAATTTTATTAGGAACAGTTGCCAGTACACAAGAACAATCAGCTCCTTTTGGAGCAACAAGCGTTATTATTCTCGCTGCAATTGGCGGTGTTTGGGTTCCGGTTTTTGCTATGCCGAAAATCATGCAGATCATTGCCAAATCATCACCTATGAACTGGGGATTAGAAGCTTTTTATGATGTTTTATTGCGCAGCGTTTCATTCCTGGAAATCATCCCAAAAATAAGTTTGTTATTTTTGTTCTTTATTATCACAACATCCATTGCCTTATTTTATGACAAAAAGAAAAGAACAGTTTAACGAAGCCACAGATTTAACCGTTTCTCACGAAATCAGAATTCGTTTTAACGAAACTGACCCGCTTGGAATCGTTTGGCACGGCAATTATATCACGTATTTTGAAGATGGACGCGAAGCGTTTGGTCGTGAACACAGACTAACTTATTTAGATATTGCAAAAACGGGTTATACAACGCCAATTGTAAAATCAAAATGTGAGCATAAATTGTCTTTACGCTACGGCGATGTCGTAACAATTGAAACAACAGTTGTAGACACGCCAGCCGCTAAAATGATTTACCGTTTTAAAATTATTGATGCTAAAGGTGAAATAGCTTGCACTGGCGAAACCGTTCAGGTTTTTTTAGATAAAGAAGGAAATCTAATGCTGACGAATCCTCCTTTTTATGAAGAATGGAAAAGGAAAGTTGGGCTATTGAAATAAAGTTTTAGCCACTAATTTCACGAATTAGCACGAATTAAAAAATCCTTTTAATCTGCGTGAAACTTTAAAAATTGAAAATCATAAAATGTTAAGAGAAATATACATCACACAAACGAATTGTATCACACCTTTAGGTTTTGATGTTGAAGCGAACATCGAAGCGATTCTTCGCGGGGATTCTGGAATTCAGCTTCACAATGATATTCCTTTAATGCCAAATCCGTTTTATGCTTCAATTATTTCTGATGAAAAAATAAACAGTGCTTTTGCAAAAATCAGCACTGAAACCAAATATTCTCGTTTAGAGAAAATAATGATTTTGGCTTTAGAGCCGATTATCAAAAACGCAGAAATCGAATTCAATTCAAAAACTGCCTTTATACTTTCAACAACAAAAGGAAATGTTACGGCTTTAAAAGACAATACTAGCGACAGTTTCAATAATGCACATTTAGATGTTTTAGCTAAAAACGTTGCAGATTTCTTCGGATTTACGACACAGCCAATTGTGGTTTCAAACGCCTGTGTTTCTGGAATTCTAGCAGTTTCAGTTGCCAAAAGAATGATTCAGTCTGAGCTTTACGACAATGTTTTTGTAGTGGCTGGTGATGAAGTTTCAGAATTTGTTTTATCTGGTTTTAATGCTTTTCAAGCAATGAGTGATCTACCTTGTAAACCGTATTCAAAAAACAGAACCGGCGTAAGTTTAGGCGAAGCAACAGCAGCCGTTTTAGTTTCGACGGAAGCCAAAAAAGCTAAAATAAAAATAATTGGCGACAGTTCGATAAACGATGCCAATCATATTTCGGGTCCGTCAAGAACAGGTGAAGGTTTGTTCAGAAGTATTCAGAATGCTTTAAAAGAAGCACAAATTGAAGCTCAGAAATTAGATTATATTTCAGCACACGGAACCGCAACTCCGTTTAACGACGAAATGGAAGCCATTGCTTTAAATCGTTTAGATTTGCAAAATGTTCCTGTAAATAGTTTAAAAGGTTTTTACGGTCATACATTAGGCGCTTCAGGATTATTGGAAACGGTAATTGCGATAGAATCTGCCAATCAAAATAGGCTTTTTGAATCGAAAGGTTTTGATGAAATTGGCGTAAGTGAAGTTATAAATGTGACTGAGAAAAATGAAAAGGCAACTATTAATTATTTCCTGAAAACAGCTTCTGGATTTGGAGGTTGTAATACGGCGGTTGTTTTTGAGAAAGTAAAATAAAACACTAATTCACACGGATTAATTAGTGTAATTTTTAAGCCTAAATAATTTGTGACAATTCGTAAAATTCGTGTTTAAATTATAATAATGAATCACAACAAAACCAACATACAATCCTATATCACTATCCAAAACAACGAAATTGTTTTGAACGGAACTTCTGTATTCAAAATTGAACCAACAGATTTTGCTGATTTCTCTAAACAAGCCTATCGTAATTTTGAAATGCAATATCCAAAGTTTTTCAAAATGGATGCTTTGAGTAAACTGGCTTTTTTAGGATCCGAATTGCTTTTGAGTCCGATTACCTCAACCGAGCAGGAAAATAATATCGCTTTGGTTTTAGCCAATAAATCATCGAGTTTGGATACAGATGTAAAGTATCAGGAATCTATTTCAGACAAAGAAAACTATTACCCAAGTCCGGCGGTTTTTGTTTATACACTGCCAAATATTTGTCTGGGCGAAATAAGTATCCGTCATCAGCTGAAAAGTGAGAATTCTTTCTTTATATTTGATGCCTTTAACACAGAATTCATGTCGAATTATTCGAATATTCTTTTGAATACGAATAAAGCAGATCTGGTTTTGTGCGGTTGGGTAGAATATTTTAATGATAATTATAAAGCTTTTCTCTGCACTATAAGCAAAGAAGAAAGCGAAAAATATACAAACGAAACTATCAATACATTATACAATAAATAATCATGGAAGCATTAAAAGAAGAATTGAAAAACAAAATTATTACTACTCTAAACCTTGAAGATATCGCAGTAGAAGATATTGCTGATAACGATCCTTTGTTTGGAGATGGTTTAGGTTTGGACTCAATTGATGCACTTGAATTGATCGTGATTTTAGATAAAGATTACGGAATTAAATTAGTAGATCCGAAAGAAGGAAAAACAATTTTCCAATCTATCGAAACTATGGCGGCTTATATCAGCGCTAACAGAACTAAATAAGACTTCTTAGACTGACTTAGATTTTTAGACTTCTTAGACAAAAAAACTGTCTAAATCTAGAAATCCAAAAATCTAAGCAAGTCTAAATTCTAATAATCTAAGCAAGTCTAAAAATCTAAGAAGTCTAAAATGACAAAGGGTGTTGCAATAACAGGAATGGGAATTATCTCTTCGATCGGAAATTCGGTTGAGGAAAATTATCATTCGTTAATCGAAAATAAAATCGGGATTTCTCGTATCTCAAATATTTCTACAGTTCATGCAGATGTTATTAAAGTAGGTGAAATCAAAAAAACCAACGATGAGCTTATCAGCGAACTGGGATTAAACAGCGATAATAATTTTTCGAGAACTGCTATGATTGGTACTTTGGCGGCAAAACAAGCCGTTGAAAATGCTGGAATCACCGCTATAAATGAATTTAGAACTGGACTTATTTCGGCTACTAGTGTAGGCGGAATGGACATGACAGAGACACATTATTACGATTATTTCGAAAAACCTGAATTGGTTAAATACATTACCTGTCACGACGGCGGCGATGTTGCTGAAAAAATTGCTGAAGAACTGGGTTTAAAAGGAATGGTTACAACCATAAGTACTGCTTGTTCCTCTGCAGCAAATTCGATTATGTTAGGTGCAAGATTGATTAAAACCGGAAAATTAGACCGTGTAATTGTTGGCGGTGCCGATGCTTTGGCAAAATTTACTATCAACGGATTTAAAACTTTAATGATTTTATCCGACGATTACAACAAACCTTTTGACAATAAAAGAAAAGGATTAAATCTTGGAGAAGCTGCTGCTTTTTTGGTTTTAGAATCAGATGAAATTGTTGCCAAACAAAATAAAAAAGTACTGGCAAGAGTTTCGGGTTACGGAAATGCAAATGATGCTTTTCACCAAACGGCTTCTTCAGAAAACGGAGACGGTGCTTTTCTGGCAATGAAAAAAGCTTTTGAAGTTTCGGGTTTAAAACCTTCTGAAATAGATTATATCAACGTGCATGGAACTGCTACTCCAAACAACGATTTATCTGAAGGAAGAGCTTTACGCCGAATTTATGATGAAGAAAAAGTTCCCGATTTTAGTTCAACCAAACCATTTACAGGTCACACTTTAGCAGCTGCAGCGGCAATTGAAGCTGTTTACAGTGTTTTGGCGATTCAGAATAATGTCGTTTATCCCAATTTGAATTTTGAAACCCAAATGGAAGAATTCGATTTGACGCCGCAAACTACTTTAAAAAATAAAAACATCGAACACGTTTTATCTAACTCTTTTGGGTTTGGAGGAAATTGTTCAACACTTATATTTTCAAAAAGCTAAAATGAAATCGTCATGATTCCAATAAAAAAAAATTTAAGAATGACGGTTCCATGTTCCTTTAAAAAAACAAATTTAATCTTCGCATGAAAAAAACATATATAAATGGAGTAGGCTGTATTTCGACTCAAAAAACATTTGATACTGTTTTTTTAGAAGAAGCTGTTGTAAATCATGATGAAAATGTACTGGCGATAGTTTCGCCGGCATACAAAGAATATATTTCGCCAGCTGCAAGTCGCAGAATGGCAAAAGGTGTAAAAAACGGAATCGTAGCTTCGGCTTTGGCTATGAAAGATGCCAATGTTGAGAATGTTGACGCAATCATAACCGGAACTGGTTTAGGCTGCATCGAAGATTCTGAAAAATTCCTGAAAAGCATTTTAGATAATAAAGAAGAGTTTTTAACGCCAACTTCTTTTATTCAATCTACGCATAATACCGTTGGTGCGCAAATTGCACTTTTACAACAATGTAAAGGTTATAATTTTACGTATGTAAATGGTGCGGTTTCTTTTGAATCGGCGCTTTTGGATGCAAAAATGCAGATTGAAGAAGACGAAGCCAATTCGATTTTAGTAGGCGGTGTTGATGAAAACGGAGAATATACTACTTCACTTTTCAAATTAAACGGACGTATTAAAGCAGATAATTCTGCTCCTTATGATGTTTTAAATGCTGCAACCAGCGGTGCCGTTTATGGCGAAGGAGCCAGCTTTTTTGTTTTGGAAAATGAAAGAAAAGAGACTACTTACGCTGAACTTCTGGATGTTGCTATTGTAAACACATTGGAAGAAAACGAAATCGAAACAGAAATTAAATCTTTTTTAAAATCTAATAATTTAGAAATTGACGCTATTGACGCTTTGGTTTTAGGTTTTGACGGAAATGTCGATTTTGAAAATTATTACCGCAATTTGGCTGAAAATGCTTTTGCAAAAACACCTGTTTTGTATTACAAACATTTGAGCGGCGAATACGATACGGCTTCTGCATTTGCTTTTTGGATGGCTTCTAAAATTTTAAAAACACAGGGAATTCCAGAAATTATAAAAGTAAATTCGGTTACGAAACCAGCTTACAAAACCATTTTATTATACAATCAATTAAGCGGAAAAAATCATAGTTTTACGTTACTTTCAAAATGATAACGCATAAAAACATCTCGATATTTTTTATCTTTTTATTGCTTTTACTGCTTCTTTTGAATGTCTATATCGCAATAAATATATGGTGTTTTTTGGCTCTAATTTTTCTTTGGATCGGAATAAATGCTTTTGGTTCTTCGAGAATTTCATCTAATTATCATGTAAAAGCTTTCTGCAATAATCCATTAGAAACAGCGAAAAAAATTGCGCTCACTTTTGATGACGGACCAAGTGAATTTACTTTGGAAGTTTTAGCGCTTTTAAAAAAATACAATGCCAAAGCTACTTTTTTCTGCATTGGTAAAAATGTAGAAACACATCCTGAAATCGTAAAACAAATTATTGCCGAAGGTCATTTGGTTGGAAATCACTCTTATTCCCATTCTAAGTTTTTTGATTTTTATAATGCCAAACAAATAAAAGAAGAAATCGAAAAAACAGATTCGCTTCTGGAAAAATATACTTTAAAGAAAATAAACTTCTTTCGTCCGCCTTACGGAGTTACGACACCATCGATTCGAAGAGCGTTAAAAATTACTGGACATAAAACAATTGGCTGGAATATTCGATCGCTTGACGGAGGAACAACAAATGTTGAATTAATTTTCAACCGAATTATAAAACGAGTTTCTCCCGGCGGAATTGTACTTTTGCACGATACTGGTTCACATTCCGTTATAGTATTGGAACAGTTTTTGCAATTTTTACAACAAAATAATTATCAGGTCGTTTCAATCGAAGAACTTTTAAATCTAAAAGCTTATAAAAATTGAACGCGGATAAAACAGATTCGCTATCGCGAAAACGCGGATAAAAACGGATTTTATTAAATCAAAAATTCATGAAAATTGGTGCAATTCGTGGCAAAAAAAATTAAAGTACAATTTAAAAAAACATGAAAACTAAAATAGCATTAGTAATTCTTTTTATTTCTAGCAGTTTATTTGCTCAAGAGCAAAAAATGACTGCTGCAGAAATCACTCAATTTAAAGAAGACGTAAATATTGTCGCGAAAAAAATCAAAACTTTAAGTACCGATTTTGTTCAATACAAGCATTTGGATTTTCTGTCAAAGGATATTGAAACTTCGGGAAAAATGGTTTTTAAAGAGCCTGCACTTTTGCAATGGCAGTATAAAAAACCATACAATTACAGCATTACTTTCAAAAACGGAAAAATCCTGATTAATGATGAAGGAAAGAAAAGTGCGGTTGATATTGGCAACAGCAAAATATTTGCAAGAATTAATAAATTAATTGTCGGAAGTGTAAGCGGCAATATGTTTGACGACAAAGAATTTACGATTTCGTACTTTAAATTGAAAGGTCAGAATCTGGCAAAATTTATTCCGAAAGATGCTGCGCTGAAAAAATACATCAAACAAATTGAACTGACTTTTGACAAAGAAGAAGCAACTGTTGTTCAAGTAAAATTGTTAGAATCATCTGAAGATTATACTAGAATTGTACTTAAAAATAAAGTAATCAATGCAAAAATCGACGATTCAGTTTTTACTAATTAATTGCTTTCTGGCAATTGTTTTAGTTTCGTGCGGCTCAGTCACAAAAAACTATACGCCCAAAAAACTAGACAAAACGTCTTATTATGTTCCGTATTTTTCAGATTCAAAAACCGATTATGTTTATAAAACTAACATAAGCGTTTACGGAAATGAATTATCAGGGATTTTCATTGCGAAAAAAATAAACGATACCACACACCGAATTGTTTTTACAACAGAATTTGGAAATAAATTAATGGATTTCGAAATTTCTGAAACTGATTTTAAAATCAATTCTATTGTTTCTGAATTAGATCGAAAAATATTGATCAATACTTTGAAAGAAGATTTTCGTCTGCTTTTGAAAAAACAATATTTGATTCAAGAGCAATTTGAAAATGAATCCGATAATATCTATAAATCGGCAGATGGAAAACGAGACAATTACATTTTTGTTTCTAAAAAAGATCAAAAACTAGAAAAGATAGTTCACGCCTCTAAAACAAAAGAAAAATTTACGCTGTATTTCAATTCAGAAAACAATATTTTTGCCGAAAAGATTCAGATAATTCATCAGAATATTAAATTGAAAATTGAGCTTAATTATTTTAAATCGGAATAAAAATTTAAACTAATCCTAAAACTAAACTAATCTAATGATGAAAAAAATAACCTTAATTGCATTCGTTTTATGCATCGGAATTCAATTATCTCAAGCACAAGTAAAAGTTAGTCCGGGGCTTCGAGGTGGTTTAAATGTGTCAACATTAACCAATATTGATGATAATCAATCTAAAACAGATTTCTATGTTGGTGGATTAGTGAATATTAAATTTAATAAATATTTTTCGCTGCAGCCTGAAATAACCTATTCTAGACAAGGTGATGAAGGAAGATACTTTGAAAATGGTCGTTATTATTCTGAAAAGTATGAACTAAATTATTTAACACTTGGTGCGGTTGCAAAATTTAACATTGGCGGTAAAGGCTTTCACATTTTGGGCGGTCCGTCTTTAGATTTAAAAGTTTCTGATAATTATATCAATAGCAATCCTGAAGGTTTTGATCTTGCCATTGTTGGCGGAATTGGCTATACATTGCCAAACGGATTAACATTTGAAGCCAGAATTAAACAAGGATTAATTGATATTTATGGTTACGACGGAATTGATTACGATAATAACGATTATTACTATAATGATGTTATCTTAAATCAAGTTTTTCAAATTGGTATTAGTTATACTTTTAAAGTAAAATAGATGTATAAAAAGAAAATAGCAGCTGTACTTTTACTCTTTTTTGCAGTTATAAACATTCAAGCACAAGCCTCTTTTAAACCAGGTTTACGTGCTGGTTTGAGTCTTTCGACAATTTCAGAAATGCATGCAGATTACAGACCTGACTTTTATATAGGCGGTTTTGGCGAAATAAATCTAACGAAACGTTATTCGCTGCAGCCTGAAATAAATTATATCCGACAAGGATCTAATAATGTTGCGCGAAATTTTATTGACCCAAATACACAAACAGAAAAAATCGTTTATCAGGATTTACAAATGAGTTATTTGTCTATCGCTGTGATTAATAAATTTACATTTGGGCAAGGTTTTCAAATTCAGTTTGGACCGGCATTAGATGTTCTTTTAAATGATAATTTAGCTTTTAGAAAAACATATAATGATCTTTCGTTTGTAACAGGTCTTGCTTATAAAATGCCTTCTGGACTAGCTTTTGAATTTCGATTCAAAAAAGGACTTTTAGACGTTTTAGACAGCGATTACTATTATAACAATTCTAATAGTCATTATCTTTTTGGTGATTATAATACTAATGTCAATTTTCAAATTGGTGTTTCTTACTCTTTTAACGTTAAATAAAATATGAATATTAAAAATTTATTAATTATTGCATTCCTTTTTTTGCTATAGGAAAAACACAAGCTCAGGTAACTTTTAAACCGGGAATTCAAGCTGGAGTTAATGTTGCTAAAATGACAAATACTGATCTTAACAGCAAAACAGATTTTTATATTGGCGGTTTTGGGGCTTTAAAACTCGGCAGAATTTATACACTTCAACCTGAATTAACCTATTCGAGACAAGGAGGAAAAGGCACAACAGGTATGGGTGTCGTTTACACTTATAATCCGGAAACAAACTCAAGTATGAACGTGCAAGAAACAGGAACTGTAGATGTTTCATTACAATATCTTTCGGCAGTTACAATAAATAAATTTAATTTTAGTGAAAGTTTTTATGCTCTGGCAGGACCTTTTATAGATATTTTGATTGCTGATGATATTAAAGCCAATCCTAAGGCTAAAGAATATAATTTTAACAAAGGTGATGATATCGATTTGGGAATTATTGGAGGATTAGGATACGGTCTAAAAAATGGTATTGCATTTGAAGCAAGAGTAAAAAAAGGACTGACTAACGCTTTTACAAATTATTATGATGAAAGTCGAGACAGCAATAACTTAGTGTTTCAATTTGGTGTTGCATATACATTTGGAAAAAAATAAAATTATGGTTTTAAAAGACTTCTATAAAGTACTTTCAGAAGAGAAAACGGGCGACGCTAAATATAATATTCGTATATTAGTTAATGCCAATCATGAGGTTTTTAAAGGTCATTTTCCTGGAAACCCAATAATGCCGGGCGTTTGCATGATTCAAATTATTAAAGAACTTACAGAATCTATTACCAAAAGTTCGTTGATGATTCAAACCTTGACGAATGTAAAATTCATGGCATTAATAAATCCTGAGACAAATCCTGAGTTACGCTTAGAACTTGATATAACTGTCACAGAAGATGATTTGGTAAAGGTGAAAAACACCACTTATTTTAATGATACCGTTGCGCTGAAATTGAGCAATGCGTATAAAAAATTATAATTATGAAATTACTTATATCATTGCTTCTTTGGATAAATTTTGTTGGAACTCCTGATCTGGCTTCTATCCGAAAAATGTATTCTGATGTTGCAAAATCAGAAACTAATGCAAAAGAATTTACACAGAAACTTTCTGGTGTTTCTAATGACGATGATAAAATTTTGGTGGCTTACAAAGCGGCATCTATTTTATTAGATTCAAAATTCGAGAAAAAATTGAGAGACAAAATGGATCGTTTTAAGGAAGGCGCCAAATTGCTGGAAGCGACGATAAAAAGTGATCCAAACAATATCGAAATTAGAATGATTCGCTTAAGTATTCAGGAAGATGTTCCTGGAATTACCGGCTACAAAAAAAATATTAAAGAAGATAAAGCTTTTATTACCGCTCATTATGCCGAGCAAAATACGGCTTTAAAACTATATCTAAAGGACTTTGTTTTACAATCTAAAAGTTTCTCTGACAAGGAGAAGCAGTTTGTAAAATAAGCTCAAGAACAACTCCCAATGAAACCTATATTATCTCAGCAAGACCTGCTCAGTTCAACTTCTTTTTGTGTTATTGTACCCACTTACAATAATCAAAAAACATTGAAAAAAGTGCTGGATTCTATTTTAGATTTCACCTCAAATGTCATTATTGTTAATGATGGTTCGACTGACCAAACAAACGAAATTCTAAAACAATATCATCACCTAACTCAAATTCATCATCCTAAAAATCTAGGAAAAGGCAGAGCGCTGCGTAATGGTTTTAGAAAAGCAATCGAACAAAATTTTGAATATGCAATTACGATTGATTCAGACGGACAGCATTTTGCTTCTGATATTCCTGCTTTTATTGATGCAATTCAAAAAGAACCCAATTCACTTTTAATTGGAAGCCGAAACATGACTCAGGAAAATGTTCCTAAGAAAAGTAGTTTTGGAAATAAATTTTCGAATTTCTGGTTTAAGTTTGAAACCGGAATTGTACTTGAAGATACACAATCAGGTTTTAGATTGTATCCTTTAAAATTAATTCCGAAACAATTTTACACCAATAAATTTGAGTTTGAAATTGAAGTAATTGTTCGTTCCGCTTGGAAAGGAATTGTAGTTAAAAATATTCCAATTCAAGTTTTATATGATCCTGCAGAACGTGTTTCGCATTTTCGCCCCTTTAGAGATTTTACCCGAATCAGTATTTTAAATACCGTTTTGGTAATCAACGCCCTTTTATACATTAAACCGAGAGATTTTTTTAGAAGAGCAAAAAAAAAAGGCTTTAAAAAATTCTTTCTTGAGGATATTTTAGAAAGCAATGATTCTAATTTCATAAAATCAGCCTCAATTGCTTTAGGAGTTTTTATTGGTATCTCACCTTTTTGGGGTTTTCAAACCGTACTGCTTTTTACTTTTGCAGCCTTATTCAGGCTCAACAAAGTCATTGCTTATCTAGCTTCAAATGTAAGTTTCCCGCCTTTCATTCCGTTTGTCATATATGGCTCCTTAAAAATGGGAAGTTTTTTTGTAGCAGGAGATGACACTTTAGTTTTAGATAGTTCTGTCACGTTTGATGATATTCAAAAAAATGCTACACAATATATCGCAGGAAGTCTTATTTTAGCATCCGTTTCGGCACTATTATCTGGCTTTATAAGTTATTTGCTTTTAAGTGCTTTTAGTTCTAAGAACAAAACGAATATTAAGTAAGGTTTGCCACAGATTACACGGATTAAAATGATTTTTACATCCAATTTGTCAGGCTGAGCGAAGTCGAAGCCCACGTCCAATTGGAACGCCCTTCGACTTCGCTCAGGGTGACAAACTAAAGCTAATCTTTTAATCTGTGGCTAAAAAAAATTACGCTATCTCTGCTATATTAATTAATGGAAATTCGTGAAATTCGCGGCAAACCGACACAGATTAGAATCCTTATTAATCCTTTTAATCTGTGGCTAAAAAAAATTACACTATCTCTGCTATATTAATTCGTGGAAATTTGTGAAATTCGTGGCAAACTGACACAGATACTAAAATCATTTTAATCCGTGAAATTTGTGGCAAAAAAACAATAAACAATAATTATGCATCAATACTTCTACGCCATTCATTTATTTGTAAACCGACGAAAATCTTTATCGGTTCTTTTGGCCGTTTTAATGCTATTAGTATTTGGCTTTTTTGCTTCACAAATTAAGTTTGAAGAAGACATCAGCAAACTTATCCCTGCAAACGACAAAGCCGATGCAACTGCAAAAGTTTTAAAACAACTAAATTTTGCTGATAAAACAACCGTTATTTTTAAACTCGAAAAAAACGGTTCGCAAGATGATTTGAAAGAAATGGCTGCTGTTTTTTCAGACAGCGTTTCTAAATCCTGCAAACCATACATTACTGGAATTCAAGGAAAAATAGACGAAGAAAATATTCAAGAAACCATTGATTTTGTTTACAATAATCTACCTCTTTTTCTAGATGACAACGATTATACTGCTATTCAAAACAAACTGCAAAAAGACAGCATTGCGGCAACTGTACAAGGAAATTACAAATCGATTATTTCTCCATCCGGATTTATTACCAAAGATTTTATTCTTCAGGATCCACTTGGAATTTCTTTTATCGCGTTAAAAAAATTACAGCAATTAAATATTGGCGATGATTTTACACTCGATAATGGTTTTGTAATGACAAAGGATAAAAAGAATTTACTGCTTTTTATAACCTCGGATATTTCATCAAGTGAAACTGAAAAAAACTCCATTTTTGCCGAAAAACTTAAATCAATTCAAGAAAATTTAAATCAGCAGTTTAAAGGAAAAACTTCTGTGAGTTATTTTGGTTCCGCTCTAATTGCGGCTGCCAATGCGAAACAAATTAAAAGCGATATTGTTTTAACAACATCAATTGCGATGTTTACCTTAATGTTGATTCTGATATTGTTTTATAGAAAAATATTAATTCCGCTTATTATTTTTCTTCCAACCGTTTTTGGAGCTTTATTTGCCGTTGCCTTTTTATACTTTGTGAAAGAACAAATTTCAGCTATTTCACTCGGAATTGGATCAATCTTGTTAGGAATTACGATCGATTATTCGCTTCACATTCTTACGCATTACAAACACAACAGCGATATTAAAACATTATACAAAGACATTACGATGCCTGTAATTATGAGCAGTTCAACAACTGCCGTTGCATTTTTATGTCTGCTTTTTGTAAAATCTGATGCCTTAAATGATCTTGGAATTTTTGCTGCTGTTATCGTTATGGCAACTGGAGTTTTCTCTCTTTTGATTATTCCGCATTTGTATAATCCAAAACAAGACAATTTCGAACATAAAAAAAATGCGATTGATAAACTCGCGCATTTCTCCTTTCATAATAATAAAATCCTGATTGGACTGTGTGTTATAATAACAATCGTTTGTTGTTTTACTTATAATAATGTTGGTTTCAATAACGATTTATCACAGTTAAATTTTGTTCCAAAAGACATTAAAGCTGCCGAAAAACAATTGGAAGAAAGCACAAGTTTAACTTCAAAAACCATTTATGTTGCCTCGTACGGAAAAAGTATGGAGCAAGTATTACAAAACAACAACAAGCTTTTTGGAGATTTATCGAATGAAAAAGAACAAGATAAAATAATAAATTTTAGTTCAATTGGCGGCATTGTACTTTCGCAGCAAGCGCAAAAAGAGAAAATTGAAAAATGGAATTCATTTTGGAATGCTGAGAAAAAAGAAAATTTAAAATCACAATTGATTTCCGAAGGCTCAAAACTTGGCTTTAAACCAACAACGTATTCGATCTTTTTTGATCATTTAGATTTTGATTTTAAACCAATTTCTATTTCAGATTATTTAAAAGTTCAAGCACTTCAGTTAAAAGAATTTGTAACCGAAAAAAATGGTTTTTGTACGATTTCAACTTTAGTAAAAGTTACCCCAAAACAACGTGATCTTTTTGTAAAATCAACTTCTGCCAAAGACAATATCATTGCGATTGATCGTCAGCAAATGAATGAAACCTTTTTCAGTACTTTAAAAACTGATTTTAATTCGCTTGTAAATTATTCTTTTGTTGCCGTAATTTTTATTTTATTTTTCTTCTTCCGAAGAATCGAATTAGTAATTATCAGCTGTATTCCAATTGCTTTAACGGGAATTGTTACGGCTGGAATTATGGGAATATTCGGCATTCAAATGAATATTTTCAGCATGATTGTCTGCACCTTGATTTTTGGTCATGGTGTTGATTTTAGTATTTTCATGACAAGTGCTTTACAAAAAGAATATTCGTCAGGAAAAAATGAAATTGCCATTTACAGAACTTCAATTATTCTGGCGGTAATTACAACCATTTTAGGAATTGGCGCGATGATTTTTGCAAAACATCCAGCATTGCGATCTATTTCTTCCGTTTCTTTAATTGGAGTTTTTGCAGCTTTAATTATTACATTTATTTTTTATCCTATACTGTTCAAATTATTTTTGTCGAATAGACCAAAAAACGGAAATCCTCCTTTTCAATTGCGCACTTTTATTCATGGTGTAATTTCGTTTTTCTATTATGGTATGGGCGGCATTTTAATGTCGATTTTCAGCTTTATAATAATGCCAATTTTACCGCTGAGCAAAAAAACAAAAATGAAAGGTTTTAGATATGTGATTTCAAAATTTATGAAATCCGTATTGTATTCAAACCCATTTATTCACAAAAAAGTCATCAATAATTTTAATGAAACTTTTGATAAGCCAGCTGTTATAATCGCAAATCATTCTTCGTTTATAGATATTCTGGCAATGGGAATGCTGAGTCCAAAAATTATTTTTCTAGTAAGCGACTGGGTTTACAACTCTCCTATATTTGGCGGAACAGTTAGAAAAGCAGGTTTTTATCCTGTTTCTGAAGGTCTTGAGGGCGGCGTGGAACATCTGAGAAAAAAAGTAGAAGAAGGTTACTCTTTGATGGTATTTCCAGAAGGAACACGTTCTGAAAACAATGTCGTAAAAAGATTTCATAAAGGCGCTTTCTTTCTTGCTCAAGAATTTAATTTAGCTATTATTCCCGTTGTAATTCATGGCGCCTCAGAAGCGATTCCAAAAGGCGATTTTGTAATTCATCGCAGTACGCTTACCGTTTCAATTTTAGAGCGAATTACTCCCGAAAATAATTCTTTTGGAAATAATTATGTCGAACGTACCAAACAAATCAGTTCTTTCTTTAAAGCTGAATATCGTAAAATTCGCCAACAGCTCGAAGGTCCTGCTTATTTCAAATCAATGCTCATTAACAGCTATGATTATAAAGAACTTGAGATTGGCAAAAGTGTAAAAAAAGATCTAAATCAGAATTTAGAAACCTATTACAACTTAAATAAATACATTGATTCTAAAGCTAAAGTATTACATCTTGCAAATGATTATGGGCAGCTCGATGTTTTATTGACTTTGCAAGAACCACAGCGAAAGGTATTTTCATTTATAAATGATGAAGAAAAATTGGCTGTTGCAAAAACGAATTATTTCCTTAAAAAGAGAAAAATATTTTATTCTGATCCATTAGAATCAGCATTTGAAAATCAACATGAAATTCTTTTAATTTCTGATGAAAGTTATGTTGCAGCTTTTGAAAAAATCATTTTAAGCACAGCAATAATTTTAATTAACTGTCCATATTTAAAAACTAAATTGATTGCAGCTGGTTTTGAAATTACTGCTGAAGAGAATGCTATAATTGTGTTAAAGAAAAAATAGGATGAAAGAGCATTACGATGTAGTAATTGTTGGCAGTGGTCTAGGCGGATTGGTTTCGTCTATAATTTTGGCTAAAGAAGGCTACAGCGTTTGTGTGCTCGAAAAGAACAATCAATACGGCGGAAATCTGCAGACTTTTGTTCGTGATAAAACTATTTTTGATACAGGAATTCATTATATCGGAGGCTTAGATAAAGGCGAAAATCTCTATAAATATTTTAATTATATCGGTATTATGAAGCATCTAAATTTGAAAAAATTAGATGATAACTGTTACGATATGATTTCTTTTGAAGATGATCCAAACGAATACCCGCATGCGCAGGGATATGATAATTTCACCAAACAGCTGACTGCCTTTTTTCCTGAAGAAAAAGCCAATATTGATAAATACTGCGAAAAACTAAAGTCGATCTGCGACGCTTTTCCGCTTTACAATTTAAATTGGGAAGGAAAATATGAAAACGAAATTCTTGCGCTTAATGCCAAAGAAACGATTGACGAATGCACACAAAATGAAAAATTAAAAGCGGTTCTTGCAGGCTCTAATTTTTTATATGCTGGAATTCCAGACAAATCGCCATTTTATGTACATGCTCTTTCGATAAACTCATACATTCAAAGTTCATGGCGATGCATTAACGGCGGAAGCCAGATTACAAAACAACTCTTAAAACAGCTTAAAAAATACGGCGGCGAATTTTACAAATACAAAGAAGTTACTCGATTTCATGTCGAAAACAACAAAGTTGAATTTGTAGAATTAAAAGACGGAACAAAAGTTTTTGGCTCAAGGTTTATTTCAAATATTGAACCTAAGACAACTTTGAAAATGGCTGGTGAAGAAAACTTTAGAAAAGCGTTTGTTAATAGAGTTCAAAGTCTTGAAGGTGTCATTTCGGCTTTTAGTTTGTATTTGGTTTTTAAACCCCAAACTTTTAAATATATCAATCATAATTTCTATCATTTCAAAAAAAGCAGCGAAGTATGGACTGCGCATGATTATGATGATGATTCTTGGCCAAAAGGTTTTATGGCTTCGATGAATGCCTCAAAAAAAGATGAAATCTGGGCTGACGGAATGACGTTTATTACCTACATGAAATATGAAGATATGGCTCCTTGGAGCGGTACTTTTAATACAACTGCCGAAAAAAGCGATCGAGGGGAAAGTTATGAAGAATTTAAAGCGAGAAAAACGGCTAAATTTTTAGATGAAATTGAACTAAAATTTCCAGGAATTAAAGATTGTATCAAATCGATTCATTCCTCTACGCCGCTTTCCTATCGTGATTATATTGGCGGCTACAACGGAAATATGTACGGATATGTTAAAGATTCTAATAATCCGATGAAAACATTAATCCCTGCAAAAACCAAATTGGATAATTTGTATCTTACGGGTCAAAGCATAAACATGCACGGAGTGTTGGGTGTAACAATTGGCGCCGTTTCAACCTGCTCTGAAATTATTGGTAAAGAATATTTGGTTACCAAAATCAACAAAGAATCTGAATAAAGAATCATGAAAAACCGAATCTCATTTTTTTTATTTATCGGTTTTCTACTATTGCTTGTTTCTTGCGGAACATCAAAATCAATGCACCATCAACCCGAAATTTCGGGATATAATTCGGAAAAACCAGTTGTCAAAAAAATTTCTGACTCTGTTTTTATCTCAGGAAAAAATTCTCTTTTAAAGAACAAACAAGGTCTTTGGGAATTATATACCGAAGGCGATCCGCTGGAAATTGGTTTAAATACCGGCGCCTTGACAGATTCGCTTTTAAAAAAACAACAACAGATTTTTTTCTCTAAAATAACCGATTTAATTCCATCAAATTTTGAGCAGAAAATGCTTCGTCATTTTTTAAAATGGTACAATCGAAAATTATATTTGAATGTTCCTGAAGAATATCAAACGGAAATCTTTGGCGTTTCAGAATATACTTCGCATGAGTTCGATAATATTGCATCCAAATATCAACGCGGCTTGTATTTACATGCTGCACACGATATTGGTCACGCCCTTCAAGATTTAGCTTTAGTCGGCTGCTCTTCTTTTGCTGCTTGGAATGACAAATCCGAAGACGGAAGTTTAATTCTTGGACGAAATTTTGATTTTTATGTAAATGACGCTTTCGCGGAAAATAAAATTATAGCATTCATAAATCCGAAAGAAGGTCATAAATTTATGATGATTACTTGGCCGGGAATGATTGGTGCGGTTTCTGGAATGAACCAAGAAGGTTTAACGATTACAATTAATGCATCAAAATCAAAAATTCCGTTAATTGCCAAAACACCAATTTCGATTCTTACTCGAGAAATTTTACAACATGCAGCAACTATAGACGAAGCCATTGCGATTGCCAAAAAAAGAAAAGTATTTGTTTCTGAATCTATAATGGTAGGAAGTGCAAATGATAACAAAGCAGTTTTAATCGAAGTTTCTCCCAAAAAAATGGATGTTTACGACGTTTCAAACAGCAGTGAATTAATTTGTTCGAATCATTTTCAAGGCGATGCCTTTAAAAATGACAAAAGAAATCAAGCTCAAATCGCCAACAGCCATTCTGAATATCGATTTGAAAGAATGCAGGAACTTTTATCTGAAAACCCAAAAATAAATCCTGAAATTGCCTCTGAAATTCTTCGAAATAAAAACGGTTTAAAAAATATTCCACTTGGTTATGGTTCAGAAAAAGCACTAAATCAGCTTATGGCACATCACGGAATTATTTTTAAACCCAAAGAAAAATTAGTCTGGGTCTCTGCAAATCCGTATCAATTAGGCGAATTTGTCTGCTACAATTTAGATGCTGTTTTTAATAATCGAAAAACAGATACTTTGGTTTCGTTTCAACTAGAAAATTTAAACATTCCCAAAGATCCTTTTCTTAAAACTACAGCTTACGAGAATTATAAAAAATTTAGAATTGAAGATCATAAAATAGATGCTCTGCTTGAAAAAAAAGAAAATATTTCGGCTGCATTTATTCAAAATTACCAATCCTTAAACCCTGATTATTGGGTTGTATATTATAAGCCAGGATTGTACTTTTACCAAATAAAAGATTTTCAACAGGCAAAGCTTAATTTTGAAAAAGCTTTAACGAAAGAAATCACCACTGCACCTGAAAAAGAAAAAATTGAAAAATATTTAAAAAAGATCAAAAGAAAACTACAATGATTCCAGCAATAGAAAAAGATTCTTTAGAAGAAATTAAAATTTTTCAAGAAAAAAAACTTACCGAACTTTTAGAATATATCAGTCAAAATTCACCTTTTTACAAAAGACTTTTTGCTGGACAGAATATCGATATTTCGAAAATTAAAACACTCGAAGATTTACAATTTTTGCCTGTTACTACAAAAGAAGATTTACAACAGTACAATGATGATTTTGTATGTGTGCCGCAAAACAAAATTATCGACTACGCCTCTACTTCTGGTACTTTAGGCGATCCTGTAACTTTTGGTTTAACTGATTCTGATTTAGACCGATTGGCTTATAATGAAGCTATTTCTTTTGCCTGCGCAGGAATTGCCGAAGGCGATGTTGTACAGTTGATGACTACAATCGATAGAAAATTTATGGCTGGTTTGGCTTATTTTCTGGGACTTAGAAAACTAAAAGTAGGCGTTATTCGTGTTGGTGCCGGAATTCCAGAAATGCAATGGGATTCGATTTTAAAATACAATCCGAGTTATTTAATTACGGTTCCTTCGTTTTTATTGAAGTTAATTGAATATGCCGAAATTCACGGAATCGATTATAATAATTCTAGTGTAAAAGGCGCCATTTGTATTGGAGAATCGCTGAGAGATCAGGATTTTTCGATGAATACTTTGTCTAAAAAAATTACGGATAAATGGAATATTAAGTTATTTTCGACTTATGCTTCTACTGAAATGAGTACGGCTTTTACAGAATGTGAACACGGTAAAGGCGGTCATCATCATCCAGAATTAATAATTGTTGAAGTTTTGGACGAAAACAATCTGCCAGTAAAAAATGGCGAAACAGGCGAACTCACTTTTACTACTTTAGGTATTGAAGCGATGCCTTTACTGCGTTTTAAAACGGGCGATGTTGTACAGCTTCATAATGAACCTTGCGCCTGCGGGCGACGCACTTTGCGTGTTGGTCCTGTTTTAGGACGAAAAAAACAAATGATTAAATACAAAGGCACAACGCTTTATCCGCCGGCAATGAACGACGTTCTAAGTTGTTTTGATAATATCGAAAATCATATTATTGAAATTTCGACAAACGATTTAGGCACCGATGAAATCGTAATAAAAATTGCTGTAAAAAATCAAACTCCAGAATTTTTGCAGGAAATAAAAGATCATTTTAGAGCTAAATTAAGAGTAACTCCAAAAATAGAATTCGCCTCAAAAGAAACTTTAAACCCTTTGGTTTTTAACCCAATGAGCCGCAAACCAATTCGGTTTTTTGATTACAGAACTTCGTTCTAAGTTGCTAAGACACTGAGATTCTAAGGTTCTAAGTTTTTCTTTTTTAATATTAAATAAGGATAAAAAACTCAGAACCTTAGCATCTTAGAAACTTAGAATCTTTTTAATTGAACTAAATATTGTAATTTTGCAAAAAATTATGAAGATGGTCAAGATTGGCAACATAGAATTACCCGAATTTCCTTTACTGCTTGCTCCGATGGAAGATGTGAGTGATCCGCCGTTTCGCAGATTATGCAAAACGCACGGCGCTGACATGATGTATTCGGAATTTATTTCGTCAGAAGGATTGATTCGTGATGCTATCAAAAGTAGAATGAAGTTGGATATTTTTGATTACGAACGTCCTGTAGGAATTCAGATTTTTGGTGGTGATGAGGAAGCAATGGCGCTTTCGTCTAAAATTGTTTCTACGGTAAAACCTGATTTAGTCGATATTAATTTTGGATGTCCTGTAAAAAAAGTAGTTTGTAAAGGTGCTGGAGCCGGCGTTTTGAAAGATGTTGATTTGATGGTTCGTTTGACAAAAGCGGTTATTAGAAGCACTGATTTGCCTGTAACGGTAAAAACGCGTTTGGGCTGGGATGAAAACTCGATTAATATTGATGAAGTTGCTGAAAGGCTTCAAGATATAGGTGTTCAAGCTTTAACGATTCACGCTAGAACTCGTGCTCAAATGTACAAAGGCCACTCTGACTGGTCGCATATTGCTCGTGTAAAAAACAACCCAAGAATTACAATGCCTATTTTTGGAAACGGTGATATCGATAATCCTGAAAAGGCTTTAAAATATAAAAACGAATACGGAATTGACGGCATTATGATTGGCCGAGCTGCAATTGGTTATCCGTGGATTTTTAATGAAATTAAGCATTATTTTAAAACGGGCGAGCATTTACCTGCTCCAACAGTTATTGATCGTGTTGAAGCGGCGAGAAATCATTTACAATGGTCTATGGATTGGAAAGGCGAGCGTTTAGGAATTGTAGAAATGCGTCGTCATTATACCAACTATTTCAAGGGAATTCATTCTTTTAAAGAATTCAAACAAAAATTGGTTACAACAGATGCTCCTGAAGATTTATTCGCAATTATGAAAGAAATCGAGCAGGTTTACGCAGGATATGAATTTGTTTAAATATAATCTTTGTCAAAGTTTTCAACTCTAATAAAGATCTGATATACAAAAAAGACCTTCAATATTGAAGGTCTTTTTTTTGAGTGTATAATCATTTTTTACTTTACAGCTTCTAAAATATTAAGTGCGATTTCTGTCTGTCCTTTTTCGCTGGTAATGTAATCGCGATCTTTTTCATTCGATAAAAATCCAATTTGCAATGTCATTACAGGACAGCTAGCATTTTTTAGTATATAAAAAGGTGCTTCAGAAACTCTTCTTTTTGTGAGATTTCCGGCTTCAGTCATTTTATCAATTACAATAACTGCACTTTCTTTTGATTTTTCATGAAACTTCTCATTTGATGGAACATAAGCATCTACTCCGTTTACACTCATATTCATACTTTTACTAACATGCAGAGAAACAACTAAATCTGGTTTTAAATTATTGATTATAGTAACTCTCTCGCTCAATTCTATCTCACGATCACTATCTCGAAGTAAAATAATTTCAATGTTACTATCTTTATTTAATGCTTTAATTTTTTTTGCGATTGTTTCCGTAATCAATTTCTCTTGAAATCCATACATGTCGGCACCAAGATCTTTTCCTCCATGACCGGCATCAATTACAATTGTTTTTTTCTCCTCTAATGGTTTAAACGAAAAAATCACTACTAATCCTAAAATTCCTAAAAGCGCTGAAAATTTAATTCGATTTTTCATAATATAGTTTTTGGTTACTAAATTTTAACGTATTTTTTTAAGAAAAAGTATACAAATAAATTTTACACCTGAACTCTTTTCCACTTTCCTCTTTTATAGAAAAAGATTCCAGCCAATGTTATTGCGGTCTCTGCAACTGGAATTGCAATGAAAACTCCTGTTGGTCCCATGTTAAAATGTTTGGCAAGTATGTATGCTAATGGTATTTGAAACAACCAAAATCCGAAGAAATTAATTCCTGTTGGTGTCCACGTATCTCCTGCTCCATTAAAGGTATTTATTAAAACCATTCCAATTCCGTAAAAGACAAAACCAATACACATGATCTGCAAAGCTTCGACTGCAACCGTTTTTACTATTTCGTCATTGGTGAAAAATGAAATTATATACTGTCCAAAAACTAATGTTATAATTGTAATAGAAGCCATAAAAACCAAATTGTATTTTGCAGTTGTAAAAACTGATTTTTCGGCGCGTTCAATTTGTTTGGCTCCTAAATTTTGTCCTACCAAAGTTGCTGCAGCATTACTCAATCCCCAAGCAGGCAGAATAAAAAACATCATAATTCGCAATGCGGTTTGATAACCTGCAGAACCATGATCGCCTCCTGTTGTAGCGACTAGCTGTGCCAAGAAAATCCAACTGCATGAAGCAATTACAAATTGTAAAACTCCTGGAGCAGCAATTTTCACTAAAGCTTTTATCTGCTTGAAATCTGGAATTAAATAGGAGATTTTAATTTTTAAAACTCCATTTCCATAAAACAAATGATAAATTTGATACAAAACCCCAATACTTCTTCCTAAAGTTGTGGCAATCGCCGCACCAACTAATCCGAAAGCAGGAATTGATCCGAAACCATTAATTAAAATTGGACATAAAATAATATTACAAATATTAGCAATCCAAAGGCTTTTCATTGCGATTGCCGCATTACCAGCACCACGAAAAATCCCGTTTATCAAGAATAAAAATGTAATGCATAAACTTGAGCCAATCATTATTTGAGTGTATCTAAACCCATGTTCAGCAGCTTCAACAGAAGCTCCCATGAATAAAAGAATATCTTTGGCATAGATGATTCCAAAAATGCTCATAAAAACACTTAGTACAAATGCAATAATTATAGCCTGCATTCCGGCTTTTGCAGCAGCAACAGGATCTTTTTCTCCAATACGTCTTGCCACAACTGCGGTCGCTGCCATACTTAATCCGATGTCTAGAGAATATATAATTGTTAATACAGACTCTGTTAATCCAACCGTTTGAATTGCAAAACTGCTGTGTTCTAAGTGACCAACAAAATACAAATCGACTAAAGCAAAAACCGATTCCATCATCATTTCTAAAACCATTGGTATGGCTAATAGAATTACGGCTTTCTTAATACTTCCAGATGTATAATCAAAAGATTCGTCGCCTTGTAAGGCTTGTTTTAGGGTGGTGAAAATTTTAGAAAATAAACTTTTCTTTATAACTGTTTCTGTCATGATATTTAGGATAAATGATAAAATTTGCTCAGATGTTAATAATCTGAACTAAGAAAGTAAAACGTAAGTATCCTAATTATTCTAAAAAATAAAATTAGGATTAGGCAGAAACAATCATATGCTGTAGATTTTTAAAGCAATAAATGTAAGTAATATTTTTTAGAGAAATATATTAATCCAACAACTTTTTGCTTACACGGCTGCTGGCAATTAATGAAGCTACAAAACCAAGAGAAACAATTGTACCTAAAACAATAAGTACATTTTCTACTGTAAATACTACTGGATAGGCCAAAGTTGCGGTAAGCATAATGAGCTCATATTTTTGCTGCAGCACTACTAGAATAATACCTAAAGCAAGACCCAATAATCCTCCAAAAATACTTAACAGCGTTCCCTGAAGTAAAAATATTTTTCGAAGACTGTTGATTTCTGTTCCAAGATTAAAAAGGGTTTTTAGATTTCCTTTTTTCTCTAAAATCATCATAATTAAAGCGCCCACTAAATTAAAAAGTGCTACAACAATTACGAGAGTAAAAATCAAATAAACTACAATGTTCTCAGTATTGAGCATTCTGTATAAAGACTCGTTAAGCTGTGCTCTGTTTTTTAAAGTGACTTTGTTATCAAAAATATTTTTTAGTTGATTTGTAATGGCACTTTCGTCTGCATTTGGTTTCAGTTTAAATTCGATACCTGAAATCTGATTGGGTTTATACATCAATAATTCCTGAGTAAGACCTAAATCTGCAAATACATATTTTGAATCTAAATCTTCACTGATTGAGTAAACTCCAACAGGCAATACATCTGTTTTTGTAAAGGCTTCATTTGGATTTTCGATTGCTCCTTTTCCTGGTTTTGGTGCAAATATCTGCAGCGGATTTTCAAAATCAAGAATTCCCATTGAGAAATCCTGTGCCATTCTATATCCAATTACTACCTGATAAGAGTCTCTTCTAAGCCACTGCCCATTAAATAATTTTTTCTTAATATCGTTTACTACAGGATAAACACTGTCTACACCTTTTAAATAGGTAACGTGCTGTTTATCTTTGAATAAGAACAAAACACGTTCTTCGATAATTTTGGTATAAGAAGCAACTCCTTCAATTTTTTTGAGCTGATTTTCTTGTTCTTTAGAAATAAAAAATGATTTTCCTAAAGTACTTGTCATTTTCAAATCGGGATCTATTTCGTTTGTAAACGAAAGACTAAAAACTTTTAATCCGCTAAAAACGGACAACACCACAAACAAAGCCATTGTGCCAACAACAATTCCCATGCTGGCAATACGATTGATAATATTGATAGCGTTATTTTTACTTCGGCTGAAAATATATCGTTTGGCTATGTAAAGGGGGAAATTCAATTTATGATTTTCTTCTTTTTTCTAGTAGATCACGGTTTTCAATTGGATTCTCTCTGTTTGCTAAAGCATTGTCTATTTTCTCGATATAGTCTAAAGAGTCATCAATAAAGAAAACTAGATTTGGCACACGGCGTAATTGCAAACGAACGCGCTGTGATAAATCATGTTTGATTAAGGTAGTATTTGATTTTATTCCTTCTAAAGTTTCTTTGGCTTTTTCTTGTGGAAAAATACTTAAATATACTGTCGCCACAGATAAATCTGAAGTAACACTAACTTTGGATACTGAAATTACTAAGTTGCTAATTCCATTTTTTCTCACTTCACCTTGCAAAATATCAACCAGATCTTTCTGGATTACACTGCCTATTTTTTTCTGTCTATTTGTTTCCATAGTGCAAAAATACTATTTTTAATTTCAATCGATGCAATTTCGAATTAACTTAAGAATGAATTTACAAATCTATTTCTCAAAAAACGATCACTTCTAGTATTCATTTTCAGAATATCCTCAAATTTTAACTATTATAGGTAATCATTTGTTTTGATTTAAAAGCTGATAAATGTCACAAACATTATCGGAATTATTTTACATATTTGATATAAATTTAACACTTATCTATTATGAAAAAAAGAGAACCAATTAGTCACATTATGACTAAAAGCGTAGTGACTGTAAATCAAAATGACGATTTAAGAATAGTAGTAGAAAAACTAAAATCGAATTCGATTAGACATATTCCAGTTGTTAATGGCAAAGTGGTAGTTGGTATTATAAGCCGGACAGATGTTAATCGATTGACTTTTGGTGCTTTGTTTGACGGACAAGAAGGTGTTGATGAAGCGATCTTAGATATGCTCAGCATTTCGCAGGTTATGACTTCAAAACCAAGAACTCTACCTTCTGATACTATTATTAAAGATCTAGCGGAGGTTTTTGCAAAAGAAGATTTTCATGCTCTGCCTGTTGTAGACAATGGAGAACTGAAAGGAATTGTAACAACAACTGATGTTATTAAATATTTTTTAGAACAATATGATTAAAGTGAATGGAAACCACAAAAAAGAGCTTCTTATTCAAAATCCTTCAATTATGATCTCGATCCAGGATTCTCCTTTACTTTAAAATCTAAATAATTCAAACAATAAAAAAGTCGTTTTCATCAGCATGCTGACGAAAACGACTTTTTTAAACTTAATCCTTTAGGAAATTTTATATTCTAAAATTTTTAATTGCTGTATTATCTATTTTGCAGCCATCCTTCTGGATTGTTGTTTGATGTATTTTGAAGAATCAGGAATTTAATAATTGTTTTACCAGTGTCTCCACTAGTTCTAACTTTTCCAATAACTTGTTTCACTTTTACTTTATCACCTTGTTCAACAGATACAGAGCTTAGATTTTGATATACGGTAAAGAAATCTCCATGCTGAATAAAAACAGCTCTGTTTACAGGAGATAAGGCAATCACTTTCGATACCACTCCTTCAAACACCGCGCGTGCGCTTGCTCCTTGTTCAGTAGTAATCTCTACTCCTGAATTATGAACAGTCAATGACGGATACAATGGATGCGGTTGGTCTCCGTAACCAAGAGATATGAATCCTTTCTCTACCGGCCAAGGCAATTTTCCTCTGTTTGCTTTAAAATCGGCTGCTAAAATTTTACCCTCGGGTGTTAATGCAATTCTATCCGATGAATAACTTTTAGGTGCTGCTGCCTCTGCTTTCTCTGCTTCGCTGGCTTTACCTTCTGCAATTCTTCTACGTCTCTCTTCTTCGGCTCTTTGGTTCGCTAATCTAATTTGTTCACGAATAAGTTCTTTAATTTTAGCGTCGATTCTTCTCGATTCTTGCTGTTTTGCTCTTGTATCAGCAATAATTTTATTCTTATCTTTTTTAATTGAGTTAACTAATTTTTGCTGTTCTTTTTTCTCAACTTCTAAACTTTGTTTTTCCTTTTCGTTCTCAGCAATAATTTTTTTCTTAACCTGTCTCTGCCCGTCCAACTTTGCATTAAAATCAACTAATTGTGCCGTTTTAGACTCGATTTCTAAACCTTGATTTTTTCTAAAATTCGTATATTGTTTTAAATATTGAGCTCTTTTATAAGCTTGCAAAAAACTTTCTGAAGACAAAATAAACATTGCTCTACTTTGCTCAGAACGGCTTTTGTACGATTTTAAAATCATCTTAGCATAATCTGCTTTTAAAACTTCCAGCTCCTTTTTTAATTTATTAACCTTAACTTGATTAATATACATATCATTACTCAACAGTTTTTCCTGCTTTGCGGTAGTATTGATTAATTTCTCTTTTAATTTGATTTTATTCGCCTGAATTAAAAACACATTTACAGCCGATTTTTCTTTTTTCTTTACTGATTGCAGCATTTTTTCATTATCTCTAATTTCTTGCTGAATCTGCGCTTTACGCTGTTCAAGTTTTTCTTGCTGTGAATCTTGCGCCCACATAAAAGTTGTGGCGCAAATAAAAATTAGGCTGAGGAGAAATTTTGGCATGTTTCTTTTTTCTTTTTGCAAATTTACTTAATTAAAACTTTTTTATAACCGCTTGGTACACTATACGGAAAAGAAAGTTCCTCGTTAAACGAAATATTGTTATAATTTAAATTAATGTTTGTTGTTCCTTTTGGCTGCACAGCATTAATTGTAAGTGTTGTTGGAATTGTTCCTTGTGCAAAAGTTTTACTGTCAGAATAATTAATTTCTAATTTTCTGTTTTCAGATGCTTGTGTGATTTCTTCTTTCTGCAGCAAATATTTTTCAGGATCTAAATAGAATGCCTTTTTTATATTTTCATCCTTTTCATCTTCTAAACGAAAAAGATTTTCTACAATTGTCTGCGTATACTCTCCTTTTCTTAAATCATCAAAAGCTTCTCCAATTAATAAATTCTGCACTTTATTATAATCTAATTCAGTTCCAAGCCATTTGCTCAAACTGCTAAAATCACCTTCATAATAAGTACTGTTTATTTTTTCGTAATAGCTTACTGCGGTTGGCGTAATCAAGGCTTTTGCCATTGTAATTCCTAAAAATCGAACACTTACTAAAATCTGTTTGTCTTTTTCAATTTTTATTTCAGCAGTTACGTTTTGACTTTGTTTATCATCTACATACTTCGCAGCAGCTTTTATATAGAGAGTCGAAAAATCTAGTTTGTTTTCGTAATGCTTCTCTATTGCCTTTTTATCTTTTTTTGTAATCGTTTCGACTACAGTGTTGTTTTGTACCGCTGCCTGTTTTGATTTACATGAAATCATAAAAACAGACATCAATACTAATACAATATATTTTTTCATTTTATTCTCCTTATTATTTTTGTTTTAATAACTCATTTGCTTTCAAAAAGTATTCCTCTTTTTTCTTAGCATCTCCCAATCCATTGTAAGCCTCACCAAGTTGAATATTAAAATTTGCTTCGAGCTTTTTATCATCAACAACATAATCAAGTCCCATTTCTAAAACGGTTTTTGCGTTTTTAAATTGTTTCAGCTGATTATTTCCTAATCCTGCATAATAATAAAATTGAGGCTGACTCGGATAAACTTCTATCATGCTCATGGCTCTTTTTGTCATTGGTGCAAATTGTTTTGCCTGCGTATAAGCATCAAGCAAAAGCAGGTTAGTCTCACGATCTGTCTCTGAATTTGTTTTTAGATCTTTCTCGTAATATTTAATTGCATTTTCAAATTGTCCTTTTCCATGATAAAATTTGCCAATTTCTTTTGCAACATCAATCTCTTTATCGTTATCAAAATATGCAATTGCCTTTTCTAAATCAGGTGCATACTGAGGATTTTTAGTCACAAAAATCAAAAACTCATTTAACGTGCGATGTTTCATTTTTGAGTCAATTTTTGAACTTGACAAAACTATATTCATCGCCTTAATCGCTTTTTCTGCTTGATTGGCGTCTAGATATACTTTGAATAAACTTACCTGTGCCCATTCTGAATCTGGAATTTCTTTTGATAATTGTTTTGCTATATCTAATGCCTTGTCGGTTTCCTCAGCTTTTGAATATAAAAAAATCAAATTAACGTAATTGGATTCTTCTTTTGGGTTTTTCTTAATCTGATCTATTAAATTGGTAATAGCAGCATCCTGATATTTTCCCTGCGATAAAATCTGAATTTTATATCTTTCACGATCTTCAGATTTCCCAAACTTATCGTTCATTTCATTAATAGCAGTCAAAGCTTTATCAAATTGGTTTGTGATCATATACAACGATATTAAATCGTCTTTATACTCTTCATCAAAAACCATAATTTTCTGAATCGTTTCGATTGCCAGCGGATAATTTTTGGTTTCATAACTTACATCGTAAATTCCTAACCAATACCATTTGTTTTTAGGATTTAATTGTGTGGCTTTTTCAAATGCTTCCTGCGCATTTTTATAATCTTTAAGCGCCAGATAATTTTTCCCTAATTCAAAATAGGCAACAGCATCATTAGGTTTTAATTTGATACATTTATCTAATGATGCTATTGCTTTATCATAATTTTCGATTCCTTTTTGTTTTAAAGATTCATAAAACGCATCTTGATAATCATCTGTTGCCATAGCAATATCTTCTGGTTCAGTTTGAGCCAAAACCGTATTTGAATTGCCAAGCAAAACGAAAAATAAAATTATTAAAACGCCTTTTTTCATTCTTTTTATATTTTCATTTTTAAACCAAAAAGAACCTATTGAAACTTATTTTTATTCTAAAACAGAATAATCTCCAATGCTGATGCTGGTAAATTTACCATCGTAACTTACATGATTTCCAATCATTGCATTGTCTAAATTTGCATTTTTTATTTGAGAATAAGTCTGCACTAAGCTGTTCTTAATTGCACTATCCGTTATGTGACATCCTTTACCAATTGAAACGTTTGGACCAACTGTTGCATTTTTAAGCACTACATTTTCACCAATATAACAAGGTGGAATGATGGTTGAGTTTTCTAGTTTTACATCATAGTCAACTAAATGTTCACCATCGTTATGTAAAAATCCCAGCATTCTGGTATTTGTTTCAACAGTTACATCTTTATTTCCGCAATCCATCCATTCATCAACGCTTCCTGTTTTAAAAACTTTTCCGTTAGCCATCATAGCTTTAATACCATCGTTGATTTGATATTCTCCACCGTTTTGAATGTTATTATCTAAAACGCCTTGAAGTTCATTTTTCAAATCACTAACTTCTTTGAAATAGTAAATTCCAATAACCGCTAAGTCGCTTACAAACTCTTTTGGTTTTTCAACCAATTCTATGATTTCGTTATTTGTGTTTAATTTTACTACACCAAAAGCTTCCGGCTGTTCTACTTGTTTTACCCAAATTACAGCATCTGCCTCAGGATCTAATTCAAAATCGGCTCTGATCAAAGTATCCGCGTAAGCGATAACTGCAGAGCCTGAAAGAGATTCTTTTGCACACATAATAGCGTGACCTGTTCCTAAAGGCAAATCTTGTCGATAAATAGATGCTTTTGCTCCTAATCCTTTTGCTAAATCTTCTAAACTTGCTACAAGATCATCTCCAAAAAAAGCAGGATCTCCTAGTATAAAAGCGACTTCTTCAATAGGTTCTTTTAAAATTTTGGCAATATCCTCGACTAAACGATGTACAATTGATTTTCCTGCAACTGGAATTAATGGTTTTGGAACAGTTAAAGTATGTGGCCTAAGTCTAGATCCGCGGCCAGCCATTGGAACGATTATTTTCATTTTTGTTTTTATTTGTTTCGGGAAGATTTAAATCTTCATTTATTTGGTTTAATTTTTTTTGGAAGATTCTTTACTAAAATTTTTCATTTTACTTTAAAAGTGCTGGAAACTAATATGCTTCTAAATTATATAATGAAAAACTATTTTACTCCTGTACTGCCAAAACCGCCTTCACCTCTTGAAGTTTCAGAAAGTTCTTCGACTTCGATCCATTCAGCTCTTTCGTGTTTCGCAATAATTAATTGTGCAATTCGTTCTCCATTTTCGATTACAAATTCTTCATTTGATAAATTTACTAAAATTACCCCTATTTCTCCTCTATAATCAGCATCAACTGTTCCGGGAGAATTTAAAACGGTAACTCCTTTTTTAGCCGCTAGTCCGCTTCTTGGTCTTACCTGCGCTTCATAACCAATTGGCAATTCGATAAAAAGTCCTGTTTTTACAATCGTTCTTTCTAAAGGTTTTAATGTAATTGACTCTGTTAAATTAGCTCGTAAATCCATTCCTGCAGAAGCAATAGTTTCATAGTTAGGTAAATCGTGCTGTGATTTATTGATAATTTGTATTTTCATTTTATATTTTAAATAATTAAAAAGTAACTTCTACTTTTTCATGATTCCTTTAATAGTCTCTTTTTCATTATGATAAACAAAGTACATAAAGCCTAAAAGCAGTGGGATGCCAACGAAATAATTTTCTCTAAAGCCATAAAAAGAAATTGCCGAAAACACAATCGAAATTCCTAAATAAGCCGATATTTTATTCATATCGTATGGTATCGGGTAATATTTATTTCCTAAAACATACGAAATTAACATCATGCTTCCATATGCTGAAATAGTAGCAATCGCTGATCCGTAATAACTGTATTTTGGAATTAAAAAGTAGTTTAAAACTAATGTTACTATTGCGCCAACTATCGAAATGTAGGCTCCAATTTTTGTTTTATCGGTAAGTTTATACCAAACTGATAAATTGTTGTAGATTCCTAAAAAGAAATTTGCCAAAATAATTAATGGCACCACTTTCATGGCTTCCCAATAAGATTTGTTATCTAATAGAAGATATTTTAAAACATCTGCAAAAACAATTACACCTAGCAAAATCAGCGAACCCAAAATCACAAAGTATTTTGTAATAACTGCATATGTTTGGGGAGCATTTTCATTTTTTGCATGACTAAAAAAGAACGGTTCAATTCCTAATCTAAAAGCTGTTGCAAACAAAACCATAAACAAGCCTAATTTGTAACAGGCAGAATAAGCTCCAACTTCAGATTTTGCAAGATTCTCTGGTAATAAATATCCTAACAGAATTTTGTCAAAATGCTCATTAACGGCGAATGCTAAACCTGCTACCAAAATTGGAAGGCCGTATTTCATCATTTTTTTCCAAAGTACAGGATCAAATTTTCGACCAAGTGACATATAATTTGGTGAAAGCACTATAAACGTGGCCAAACTTGCCAGCAGATTGGCAATGAAAATATAGGCAATCTGGAAATTTTCTACATATAAGTTATCCCAAACTGAATTTGGATTTGACGCAGCAAGTTTTGGTAAATAAATCAAAAAGAAAATATTCAACAATAAGTTAATGATAACATTTCCAATTTTAATAGCCGCATACACCATTGGACGCTGATTGGCTCTTAACTTAGAAAATGGCACTAAGACTAAAGCATCTAAAACTAAAATCCAAACAGAATAGGTAATATACTGCACATCGACTTCTGCCCAGGCTGCCAAGGTATTTCTAAATATTAAAGCAGCAAATAAGAAGATTATTGACGACCAAAATATTGATATTGTAGAGGTTGCAATTACATTTTTCTTGTCTTCTTCTGCGCTGTAAAATCTAAAAAAAGCCGTTTCCATTCCGTAGGAAAGTACTACGTTAAAGAAAACCATCCAAGACAAAACAATCGAAACCTCACCATATTCAGCCGTTGGCAAAATACCTGTATATAATCTGACCAGTAAAAAACTAAGCATTCGGGGTAAAACCGTTGCCAGTCCATAAATCGCAGTTTGTTTGAATAGATTTTTATATAATCCCAAAATAGTTTGTAATAAAGTTCGTGAAACAAAAATAACCAATTCTTTGGTTTAATAATGCTTTTGAAGGTTCAATAAAAGCTTAACTATTATTTTATTTAGTTATTTTACTTTCGTCTAATATTTTTACAAAATGAAACCCTTTTGGATTGTATCCTTGATTATAATAAAAACGATGAGCTCCAAAATTTCCTGTAAAAGCATCCAGAACAATACTGCTGCAGCCTAAAGCTATCGCTTTTTGTTCTATAAAATCAGTTAATAATTTACCTATTCCTTTAGAACGGTATTCTGGATTTACAACAAAATTGTCTATCTCGAGATATTTTCCTGTCCACAATTTAGTAGCAGACCAACAGCCCGTAAGTCCTACACAAGTTTCATCTTGAAAAACACCAATTTGAATATAATTATGAGGCACCATCTCAAGGAGAAACGATTTATACTTTTCTACCGTAATCATTGGGTATAGAAATCTCATCGTATCGATTTGGTCCAATATTTCTTCAATCGAAGTAAGCTCACGTATTTGTAAATTCATAATATATAAATAGACCTCAAAAATACTTATTTTTTTTGCTCTCTGTATAATAAGATAAAAAGCAAACATGTTAAATCTATAATAAAGAGAAAAAATCTTGTAATTTTTCTAGGAGTCTTCTTGATAACTTTGTAATACAGGGAATGAGAAAAGCTACAACGCAACCCTAAAAAAGCAAAGCATCGGGACTAATAAAGCTAGTTTGTTCCCATAAAAGACAAAGCAGACAGAGGTGATAAATCTGTTCAATAATTTTATAAAATGGTAATGGTTCTCAATTTTTAGGGTAAATTGAGAATCACCATTTTATAAGCTGACTAGAAAATACAAAACTATTATACAAAAAAAGAGCCGACAATTATTTGTCGGCTCTTTTAGTATTTCATTATTAAATTATCCGTTTAAAGCTTCTGCTCCACCAACGATTTCTAAGATTTCGTTTGTAATAGCAGCTTGACGTGCTTTGTTGTACGTTAATTTTAATTGGTTTCTTAATTCTGTTGCGTTGTCAGTTGCTTTGTGCATAGCTGTCATACGTGCTCCGTGTTCTGAAGCAAATGAATCGCGAATACCTTTGTATAATTGTGTTTTTAAAGACTTAGGAATCAAAGTCAAAACAATTTCTTCTTTTGAAGGTTCGAAAATATAATCTCCAGCAGAAACTGGCGCATCAGATTTAATTGGAGCTAACGGTAAAAATTGTTCTGTTTGAACGATTTGTGTTGCAGCATTTTTAAACTGATTGTAGATTAATTCGATTCTGTCATATTCTCCTGATAAAAATTTCTCAGTCAAATTATCAGCAATTCCAGCAACATTATCAAAAGTTAAATGGTCAAAAATTGCATTATGGTGACCGTGTGCTTTAAAAGATTTACTTAGTACATCATTTCCTTTTTTACCAATAGGAAAAACATCTACTTGTTTTCCAGCATAAAAAGCAGCACGATTTTTAACTTCTTTAATAATATTTGCATTGAATGCTCCACATAAACCTCTATTTGAAGTTATAGCAACAAGTAATACTTTTTTTACTTCACGTTGTGTTGTGTAATCTCCTCCAACTTCACCATCAAGTGTAGCAGAAAGATTTTGCAGCAACTCCGTTAATTTCTCGGCATAAGGGCGCATCGCAGTGATTGCATCTTGTGCTTTCTTAAGCTTTGCTGCAGAAACCATTTTCATTGCCGATGTAATTTGCATCGTCGATGAAACGGAAGTAATTCTATTACGGATTTCCTTTAAATTTGCCATTTGTCGATTAAAAAAATGTGACAATTTGAAAATTAGATAATTAGAAAGTCTCTTAAGATGTTTTCTAATTATCTAATTTACGAATTCTCTAATTAGATATATTTTGCTGAAATTTCTTTTGCTGCTTTTTCGATAACATCAGTAATGTTGTCATCTAATTTTCCAGCTTTCAACGCGTTAAGCGTATCTTTATGTTTACTGTTTAAGTAAGCTAAGAAATCTGCTTCAAATTCTTTTACTTTATTTACAGGTACGTTTCTTAATAAGTTTTTAGAACCAGCGTAAATAATAGCTACTTGATTTTCTACTGTATAAGGATCGTTAAGACCTTGTTTCAAGATTTCAACGTTTCTTTTTCCTTTTTCAATTACGTTTAATGTAACAGAATCTAAGTCAGAACCAAATTTAGCGAAAGCTTCTAATTCACGGAATTGAGCTTGGTCTAATTTTAAAGTTCCAGAAACTTTTTTCATTGATTTAATTTGAGCATTACCTCCAACACGAGATACAGAGATACCTACGTTAATTGCAGGACGAACTCCAGAGTTGAACAAATCTCCATCAAGGAAAATCTGACCATCAGTAATCGAAATTACGTTTGTTGGGATATATGCAGAAACGTCACCAGCCTGAGTTTCGATAATTGGTAATGCAGTTAATGAACCACCACCTTTTACGATAGACTTGATAGAATCTGGTAAATCGTTCATGCTTTTAGCAATACCATCATCAGCAATTACTTTACAAGCACGCTCTAATAAACGAGAGTGTAAGTAGAAAACGTCTCCAGGATAAGCCTCACGTCCCGGTGGTCTTCTTAATAAAAGAGAAACCTCACGGTAAGCAACAGCTTGTTTAGATAAATCATCATACACAATAAGTGCTGGACGACCTGAATCTCTAAAGTATTCACCAATTGCAGCACCCGCGAAAGGAGCATAAACTTGCATTGGAGCTGGATCAGAAGCATTTGCAGCAACGATAACTGTATAAGCCATTGCTCCTTTTTCTTCTAACATTTTTGCGATTCCTGCTACAGTTGAAGCTTTTTGTCCAATTGCAACATATATACAGAATACAGGTTTTCCTGCATCATAAAATTCTTTTTGATTTAAGATTGTATCGATACAAACAGTTGATTTACCTGTTTGACGGTCACCAATTACAAGCTCACGTTGTCCACGACCTACTGGGATCATAGCATCTACTGCTTTTACTCCAGTTTGTAATGGCTCAGTTACTGGCTGACGAAATACAACACCAGGTGCTTTTCTTTCTAAAGGCATTTCATATAATGTTCCACCAATTGGTCCTTTTCCGTCAATTGGAAAACCAAGAGTGTTCACTACACGTCCTACCATTTGCTCACCTACTTTAAGAGAAGCAATACGTTGAGTTCTTTTTGCAGTAGATCCTTCTTTAATTCCTGTTGATGGTCCTAAAAGTACCACACCAACATTGTCTTCTTCAAGATTCAATACGATACCTTCCATACCGTTATCAAATTCTACTAACTCACCATATTGAACATTAGACAGCCCGTAAACACGAGCAATACCATCTCCAACTTGAAGTACTGTTCCTACTTCCTCCAGCGTAGCACCAGATTCAAAACCTTCTACTTGCTTTCTTAATATTGCTGAAATTTCAGCAGGTTTGATTTCCGCCATCTTAATTTATAATTTAGACACTTTTATGTGTAATAAAACTAATTACTTAACTCTCTTTTTAATACTTGTAATCTGTTTGCAACAGATGCATTGTATTGATTATCACCTATTCTTAAAATAAATCCACCAATAATTGAAGGATCTACTATATTTTCAATTGTAATTTTTTTGTCTGACAAAGTTGCGATTTTAGCTAAAACTTTAGCTTCTAATGCAGCATCCATTGGAATTGCAGTTGTTACTTTCGCAGTTTCAACTCCGTTGCTTTCGTCAAATAATTTATTGTATTCTACTGCAATTGCATCTAGAATTTCAAATCTTTTGTTTTCGAATAATAAATGAAATAAACCTTTAGTTACACCATTTACATTTGCAAAAACTTCTAAAAGAGCACTTTCTTTAACTTCAACTTTTGTAGTTTGGTTTTGAATAAATGCGCTTAATTCTGAATTATTTTCAATCGCTGATGCAATTGATTTCATATCGTTATTTACAGCTTCGGCAACACCTTTAGAGTTTGCTAAGTCTAGAATTGCTTTTGCATAACGAATTGCTGCTCTTGTACTTGCCATAATCTTAGTTTAACTTTACGTCACCTAACATTTTCTCAACTAATTTAGTTTGAGATTCTTTGTTAGATAATTCTTCTTTCAATAATTTTTCAGCGATGCTTAAAGATAGACTTGAAACTTGTGATTTCAATTCTGCCATTGCAGCATTTTTTTCACTTTCGATAGCCGCTTTAGCTTGCTCAATTAATTTTTGACCTTGCTCTTGTGCATCGTTTTTAGAATCAGCAATAATTTGCTCTCTCATTTCACGTGCTTCTTTCAACATAGCATCACGTTCTGCACGAGCTTCTTTTAAAATACGCTCATTATCTGCAGTTAAGTTTTCCATTTCTCTGCGAGCAGCTTCTGCTGAAGCTAAAGCATTGTTGATAGATTCCTCACGGCTTTTTACAGCTCCTAAAATTGGTTTCCAAGCAAATTTTGCTAAAAGAATAAAGAAAACAATAAAGATAATTGTTGTCCAAAAAATTAAACTTTCCGGTGAAGTTAATTGCATAACATTATATGTTTAAAAATTGTTTGTCGTTTTTTTTAAAAAAACTTCCTGGAGCCAACCGCTGCAGGAAGTTTTAAGTTTTAATTATTTTGCGATTAACGCAACAACTACTGCGAAAAGAGCAACCCCTTCAATAAGTGCAGCAGCAATAATCATAGCAGTCTGGATTTTTCCAGCAGCTTCTGGCTGACGAGCAATAGCGTCCATTGCAGAACCACCAATTTTTCCAATACCAATACCTGCACCAATTACAGCTAATCCAGCTCCGATTCCAGCTAATATCATAATAATAAATTTATATAGTTAATAATTAAAAAAACTCTGATTAATGATGATCGTGCTCTTCAACAGCCTGACCAATAAATAATGCTGAAAGCAATGTAAATACATATGCTTGTAATGCAGCAACTAACATCTCTAATACACTCATGAACAATACAAACGCTCCAGAAACTGGTCCAATTGCAACTGATTTAAATATGAAGATTAAAGAAACTAAACTCAAGATAATAATATGCCCTGCAGTAATGTTTGCAAATAAACGAATCATTAAAGCGAATGGCTTAGTAAGCATTCCAATGATCTCTACGGGAATCATAATTGGAGCTAACCACACAGGAACTCCTGGTGTATTAAAAATATGCCCCCAATAATTTTTGTTTCCGCTTAAAGTTGTAACTACAAACGTAATAAATGCCATTACAAATGTAAAGTAAATATTTCCTGTTAAGTTTGAACTGAATGGGAAGAATGGAATTAAACCGATAAGGTTATTAATCCAAATAAAGAAAAAGATAGTTAAAAGATACGGCATGTATTTCGCGTACTTTTTTGTACCTATATTAGGAATAGCAATTTCGTCTCTAACAAAAGTTACAAGCGGCTCTAAAAATCCAGCCAATCCTGTTGGCGCTTTGTCGTTTTTCTTGTATGATCTTGCAACTGCAAAAAACATAATAAACAAAATAATTGCCGACATTAACATTGAGAAAACATTTTTTGTAATAGAGAAATCTAAAGGTCTTGCATCAAAAGCAAAAGCTCCGTTATCTTTTACATCTTGTGGCAATCCTTCAAATTTGTCAGCGTAAAAAATTATTTCTTTATAACGAACAAATTTTTGACCGTTGATATCAACAACATGTTCTCCTGAATTGTCGTGGTGAAATTTTGCAGATGAAAAAATTTCTAAACCATTTGCTGTCCATAAAATAACTGGAAGGCTAAAAGAGATTGGATGACCATCCCAGTCAGCAATATGAAAATCGTGAGCATCTCCAGTATGCGCATTGATTAATTCACTAGCGTTAAACTCTTCTTCGACTTTATGAGCAACAGTTTCTCCGTGGCCATTTGTCTCTGCATGACTTCCTTCTGCTAATTCGACATTTTCGTGTGCAGCTGAAGCACTGTCAACAGGCGTTGATGCGAAATTTATCGACGAAGTAAGTGCTAATAAGGTAACTAATAAGTACTGAACTGGTTTATTGGAAATTATCATTATTAAAACTGTATCTAATTTTAGGTTTCAAAAATTTTTTGCAAAGGTACATTTTTAATTTAAAACTGAAAATATATCGATATAATTTTTAAAATTTCCGTTTCAAAATGCGATATATTTAATAATGAGACTATTAACCCTTGTTTATAAGCCTAATTGTAAAGACTGTCTCAAAAAGTAAAAACAAAAAATAAGGGATAAAAAACGCACTTACATCTACTATAGGATTAGCAACGCCTGACTTTATAAACGGAATTAAGAAAACAACAGCCGCCATCATTCTAAAAAAACTAGCGCCAAGAAACGTAAAACCGGTATAAGTCGAGAAATTTTTATTGATATAAATAAGTAAAAGATACACTATAAAAGTGGCCAAAATATTGAACAAATAAATACTCCATGCGGCATAGAAAAAGTTATATTTATCTGACAAAGACTGCATTATAAAATACTGAGCAGCAAACAACACAATTGAAAAAGGGATAAAATACTTTAGGAAATCTACAGTTCTATTCATTACTTGTTTAAATTTTTAACTTGTCTGATGACATTATAAAGTGCTAAAAAAACAGAGAATAAAGAAAGAACAATTGTCCAAAGCGATCCTCCGTTAGAATACTTTTCGTCTAACCAGGTGCCAAAGTAACTAAATAAAAAAATAATTATCCCCATTTGAAAGGGGATATTTATAAGTGCAATCCATTTGTTATTTTGTTTATTATTCGGATCCTTATCCATCTTTTAGGGTTACTTCCTTATTGTTAGTTATCATGGTACAAGTTGCTGTAAATTCAGCTCCAGGTTCTATAGAAAGTTTTCCAACGGCAACTTCGCCGTGAATTTGTGCAGATTCTTTAATATTAAGAATTTCTAGAACTTTAATTTTTCCACGAAACTCGCCTTCAATATCAGCGTTGTTACAAATGATCTCTCCTTTTACAACACCGCTTGCTCCAATGACTAATTTTCCTTCGGATGTAAAATTTCCAATCAATTCGCCGTCAAGCCTAAAATCAGCTTTCGAAACAATATCTCCTATTATAGAGGTTCCTTCAACAATTCGATTTGTTTTTCCTAGAAGTTCTGTTCCGTTTTTTTTACTTTATCAAACATTATTATGGGGTTTTTGGGGTCAAATAGACTTCGAGATTTTTCTTGATTTGAACCACCTTGTAATTATCGCTCGATATAATTACTGCAGGTTGAGCGATTTTAAATCTTTTATCATCTCTCAAAACGCCAGCCACATCTTTAGCATAAGCTTCAGATTTTACTCCGTGAATAACAACAAAACTTTCAGTCTTATTGTATTTATCTACTGAAGTTGTCAGACGCTGATAATTTTCAACAGCTAAAAAGCTTTTAATCACATCTTCGATATGTTTAGCTGTTTTACTGTCATTACTCGCAATTGGATATATTATTTTCCAATTTTTATTGTCTTCTGTTGTAAAATTAAGACGTTCTAAAACTGGAACTTGCTTTTCTAGAATCTCTCTTGCATTTTTACCCTCTTCACTATTTGGATAATTATCTGCAACTGTTTCTAAACCTTTTTTATACGCTTCCAATCCGTTAACCTTTCCTAATGTATTTGCTTTAAGCAATTCATATTTAGAAACTATTTCATCTCCTGAATACTGATTAATTAAATTATCAATATTATCTAAAACAACATTAAACTGCTCTTCTTGATAGAGTTTGAACCATTTTTGATATTCTTTATCTGGCGACGAAAGGTCGTCTGTTTTTACATTATTTAAAATTTGAGCATATCGTGAGTTCGGATATGTTGCTATAATGTTTGCTTTTATTGCTTGTGCCTTTGCTGGATCAGTAATTTGATAAATTTTATACAAATTGTACATTGCCGGCAATACCAATTTTTCTTCTGGATTATTTTTTAATAATTGTTCCAGCTTATCGCTCGCCAAAGCATATTCATTAAACTTTTCTTTATATATAAGTCCTAATTGATAGTACGCAAAATTGCGGTCTTTACTAATACTATCAATAGCCGTTTGCGATTTAGGAAGCTTATTTTCATAAAAAGCAGTAGTATATTTTTCGACAACAACGGTATCTTTTAATGCATTTGCATTTTCCAGATTATTTATTGTGTCATTCATTGCGGTATTATTTGCAGATTTTATAGCTGCCAATCTCCAATTTCCGCCCATTGTTCTATTACCCCACATTTTCTTAAATTGCAATTTTCCATAGGCAACTGTAGTTGGATTATAGAAATAAAAAGTACTTGCTACATCATTTCCAGATTGAGGTTTTAATCCGCCGTCAAAATCAACAGGTTTCCCTAATGAATTAGGATTAATTGCTGTTGGCGCATTTGAAGCATTCGTATTTCGATCAATATTTGCCAGCTTCTCTTTTTCTCTTTCTTCTAAAATTCGTTTTGCTTCATCTTTCTTTTTCAGTTCAGCAATATAATTTTCAAAGTAGGTTTTTCTCTCAGCCTCTGGCAGTTTATATACCTTAATTATACTGTCATTAATTTTAGCAATTGCTTCGTACTTAATAACATTGTCAAGGTTTTTTCTGTTTTTTTCAATAAAAGCAAACTCTCTGGTTTTTGGGTTTAACTTCGTTAATGTACTGTCATAATATTTAGCAGCCATTGAATAATCTGTATTTTTAAAATACATATTTCCAATGTTTCGATAAGCCGATGCCATTAAATATGGGTCTTTGGATTTTCTGCCTAATGATTTATTATAAAATTTCAGTGCATTTTCAGTATCTTTCTTTTTATCATAGTAAACCGCCATTTCATAAAACAAAACATCATAATAAGGTCTGTTTTCACGATCTGCAACTAGTTTATTGTATGTTTTTAAGAAAATAGTATCGTTACCGCTTGCGTAATCGTACATCTGTGCTTTTTTTGCATAAGCATGCATCATATATTTTCGATCGGCTTTACGATTCATATCAATTACACCATCGTAAAAATAGTTTGCACTATCTTTTTTTCCAGCCTCTTGATACATCTGCCCTAAAATAAAACGGTATCTGGCACGATCTTCATTTATTTTGGTGAATTTCTCGGCAATTTTAAGCTTTGTTACTGCGCTGTCTCTTTGTTCTAAATTTAAAAATGCTTCAGCCAAAAGTGCGTTAGCATCTGAAAAAGTCTGTTTCTTTAAATCTGTATTTTTTAATAATAGGTTGATGTTTTTTACAACAATTGCATCATTTCCTAAACGCATATTAGTTTTTTCGCGCCAGATTTTCGCGGTATAAATATTACTGCTGTTTGGGTATTTGTATAAAATATAATTGAATGCTTCTAAAGCTGGTATAAAACGCTGATCGTAATATCTGGCTTTTCCAAGCATTAAATAAGCTTCGTCTATTTGAGAGTTTCTTTCTCGTCCTCCAATATTCATTGAATGCTTTTGAATTGCTTTTGTAGCTTTTGTTTCGGCTAATTCAAAATCAGGATTTTTTGCTTTTTCTTCATCAGAAAAGTTTTCATCAAACTGCATTTTTTCTATTGGAAGTATTTTCCAAAAGTTGTCCTGATTATTCGCATATATAGATTGTAAACCTTTATCGAGGCCTATTCCGCCATTATACAAAATATTATATTTTGTACTTAAAGCATGTGAATTCCTCGATACAAAGCTGTTATTTTTGGTAGAACAAGCTATCAAAAGGAATAAAAAAACAAGAAAAAAACTATATTTAAGAGTATTCTTTTTCAATAGAACTGATTTTAAAGCATAAACTACCAAAAAGCATTTTTAGTATAAAGACTTGTAAAAATACGCTTCTTTTTGAAATATAGAAACTTATACTGCAAAAAACGATTCAAGCTCTTGCAGGGTTTCTTTTGATGTTTGAATATCTTTTACAATTTCGCCTTTGTTAAGCGCCACAATACGATCGCAAACCTCTACTGTATGCTGTAAATCGTGACTTGAAACCAAAACAGTTACATTTGGATTATCTGCCAGTTCTCTGATGATTTTCTTTAATCGGCTTACTGTAGTTGGATCTAAATTTGCAAAAGGCTCATCTAAAATAACAACTTCAGGATTACCAATTAAAGTCGCTATAATACCTACCTTTTTTTGGTTTCCTTTAGATAAATCACGCAGATACTTTTTATTATTTAATATTTCTCCGTTAAAAAATTCCTCATGTTCTGCTAACAAAGCATCAACATCAGCTTTATTTTGACGACGTAAATCACCAATAAAATAAAAATATTCCTCTGGAGTTAAATATCCAATTAAAAAACTCTCGTCAAGAAATGAACCTGTAAATGATTTCCAATTTTCGCTTGTATTTACCTGAATATCATTATTTTTTATAGATCCTGTTGACGGCTGAACCAAATCTAAAAGCAGACTAAAAAAAGTTGTTTTACCTGCTCCGTTGTTCCCTACTAATCCAAAACTTTGTCCTTTTGGGATTTCAAGATTATTAATATTTAAAACTGTAGTTCCGTTATATTTTTTTGAAAGTTGATTTGCTTGTATCATTTTAATTTTAGATTTTAGATTGTTGATTTTAGATTAAAAATCTATTTTTTCTTTGATTGTCAATCAGATAAAAATTATCGAATTATCGAATTGGCACATTTTCTAATGACGTTAATTCTTTTGTTTGTAAGCACTTATCGTACTATACTTTTCTATTTTGTATCTCTTTTCGATTACTGAAAATACTTTTTCTTTAAAGACTAAACCTAAAACTCCTGCCGTGGCAACCAAAGCTAATGCAACCGTTTTATCAGCAAAATGAAGTCCAAGCCAATACAGCAGTAATGGCAAAAATACTTTTGGCAGCGAAAGCAGCATAGCACTTACATTAAAAGCTTTTTTGTCCCCAAAAGCCCCGCCAGCACTACTTAAATCAATAGGTGTTTTTGTAAATGCTCCTCCTAAAAGCACTAAATGTGAGTTTACACCAATATTATAAATGGCACCAACAACAATGGTTAAATAAACTTCCCATCCGTAAAAAAGATAAAATGAAGCCAAAACGGTTGAAACAAAAGTAGCAATAACAATCAGCCACCATTTTGAAGTAATGTATCCGCGATACGGAATATTTTGTGTCATCATCAATTGGTAATAAGAACTATCCCAGCTTGGTACAAACTGACCAAAAACAAATAAAAATCCGCCCGAAACAAATATTCCTCCAAAAATTTGCATTACTTGCGGCTGACTTGTGTTTCCAAAAAAGAGCAGGCCGTAAAACAAGAAAACAACACTCAAAAAAATGGTTGTTTTTGATCTTTTGTTTCTTTTAATAAGTTTAATATCATTCTTTAGAAATGTTCCAACTGTTCCAAATTGATTCAACCACGAAAGATTCTCAGTTGTAGCAATATCCTCTTTTACTGAAAGTCCAGCATCTAGATATAAATTCTTCTTGAAATACTTAAAAGTAAAAAGATATAGACCTGCTAATACCCAAACCGGAATTAAAAATAGCCCGTCAATTTCATAAAACCCTTGAAAAACAGGTGTAGTAAACGTCGTAATATCAAATAATTTATAATACTGAGCAGCTGCCAAAACTAAAATTATTCCAATAAAAACAACAAACAATTTATCTATGTTGCTTAATATAATATTTAGAAAATTATTGATGTATACTAAAGACAGTATGGCTAAATGCCAAAAAATAATTTCGATTAGATCATATCCATTTAAAATTAGTACAACCGAAAACGGAATAAAAAACAAAGCATGAACCCAATTGAAAAATGACAGCATTGTTTTGCCAAGAGAGAAATGAACAATAACTGATTTTTTAAAAGGCAAAACCAGCAAAGGTTTAATATTTAAAACTGGAATAGACTGTACTAATAATCGAACAACTAAATCGAACAAAAAATAATAAATTAAAAATTTATTGACGGTTTGCAACGGATCGAGATTCATTTTTTTAAGAGCATAAAATACTCCAACACCCGCTCCTATAAAAATTAATGAAAAATATATCATTAAAAACCCCAGTAAAATCTTCATCGCCAAATTTTTACCAAATGATGCAGATCTGGCAAAGGCTTTCCATTCAAGGTAAATAAACTTTTTAATCATTGTTAATTTGTTTTGATTTTGGTAGTAAGAGATCAAATGTAGGAAAACGTTACAAAAAAGTTAAAAAAATATTTTAGTAAGTGTCAATTACTTAGTCTTTGCTACTTTTGCAAAAAAAATTAATCATGCCTTCATTCTTAAAACTAATAATTAAAGAGGTAAAACGTGAAACTGCCGATGCTGTTTCTGTACTTTTTAATGTTCCTGAAGAACTTAAATCAGATTATAAATTTATAGCTGGACAATACATCAATTTAAAACTAACACTTGATAATCAGGAAATTCGTCGTGCTTATTCAATTTGTTCTGCGCCAGAAAGCGGTGAATTACGAATTGCGGTAAAAGCGGTTAAAAATGGTTTATTCTCGCAATTTGCAAATACAAAGCTTAAAGCAGGAGATGTTCTTGAAGTTGGTCATCCAGAAGGTAAATTTACCTTTGAACCTGACGCTGAAAGACAAAAAAACTATGTGGCTTTTGCGGCAGGAAGCGGTATAACACCTGTTTTGTCTATTTTAAAATCAGTTTTAAAAAGCGAACCAAAAAGCTCATTTGTATTAGTTTACGGAAACAAAACTCCTGACGAAACTATTTTTCATCAAGAATTACATGATTTACAATTGCAATACGTAGGTCGCTTTTTTGTGCATTATGTTTACAGCCAGGCAAAAGTTGAAAATGCATTATTTGGCCGAATCGAAAAATCGGCAGTGAATTTTGTTTTAAATAACAAACACAAAGAATTAGAATTTGATAAATTTTTCTTGTGTGGACCTGAAGAAATGATCAACACGGTTTCTAATGTTTTGAAAGAGAAAAACGTAAAAGAATCTGCTATTAAGTTTGAGCTTTTTATTGCTTCTTCAAAAGAAAATGAAATCAAAACTTCATTAGAAGGACATACAAAAATTACTGTTTTAGTTGATGATGAAGAAGTTACTTTTGAGATGTCTCAAAAACAAACTATTCTGGATGCGGCTTTAAAACAAGGTGTCGATGCTCCTTATTCTTGTCAAGGCGGTATTTGCAGCAGCTGTTTAGGACGTGTAACTGCGGGTTCTGCCGAAATGACAAAAAATTCTATTTTAACAGATAGTGAAATTGCAGAAGGTTTAATTTTAACTTGTCAGGCACATCCAACATCTGAAACTATTTATGTTGATTACGACGACGTATAGTCTGTATTAAATTCTAAAATATAAAATCCAAATTCCAATTTTACAATTGGGATTTGGATTTTTTTTGTTTTTTAATATTTACAGTGGTTGTAATGGTAGAAAAAATTAACACAGTTGAAATTACAATAAAAACATTTTTTAGCTAAAATATTGCTGATTTTTTATTAAATTAGGGGTAAAATTAAAGCACTCATAATCTGATGCTCTTGTGTTAGATTCGCAGCCCTAAATCAAATTTGTCAACGCATTTAAACATTAAATATCATGACAATACATCACTTCCTTCGTTTATCATTTATCGCAATTTTTGTAGTAACAGCTCTTTTTTGTATTTACTTTATAATTAAAAAACAACGAAATAAAAAAGGACCCAAATTACTTACCTCAGAAAAGTACAACTCAACAATGATTGGGAAAATGACTGAAATTAAAGTCTCTGACCAAAATATTTTTAACATCTGGCCTTACGTTAGTAAATTAAAAACGGCTAAAGTACTTTCACATAAAATCAAAGAGTCTCAATTAGTTCATAAAGTCTATAGAAATTCAACTGAGAACTTTGAACACATTTTACTGTCTACAGAAAAAGAGAATCATTTTGTTGTAATTGTAGCCAATAGAAACAAAAAGAAAACAATTGGTTATTTTCTTCATGATTTGAATGGATTATACGCTTAACTGTATTTTTTGAACGATTTCATTAGGAGAAATGCTTCTCATCGCATCTTGATAACCTTCAACTGTTTTATTTCCATAAACAGATGTTGGCAGTTGCGGGTATTGATTTCTATCAGAAGTTAGAGCATTTTCAAGACTTTGATTAAAAGGCAAAAATCCTGCATAAGGATGAGTTGCTCCCCAAAGCGTTATTACTTTTACGCCCAGCATAGCGGCAATATGTGCATTTCCAGAATCCATCGAAAGCATTACGTCAAGATTGCTGATTAACTGTAATTCCTGCTGAAATTTAATTTTTCCAGCCATATTAATTACATTTTCAAAAGGTTTTGCTATTGAATCTAAAATCTCGATTTCTTTCTTTCCACCTCCGAAAAGCAAAATTTTATAGGATGAATTCTCTGCTAATTTTGCAACAACTTCTTTCATTAAATCTAACGGATAAACCTTAGAATCGTATTGTGCAAAAGGTGCGATACCAATTAATTTTTGATTTTCGTTTCCGATAATTTCTAAAATATCTTCACTTAAATTTGCCTTTTCAGGAAATTGAGGTTTTGATAAATCTAAAGAAAAACCAAGTTCTTCAAACACTTTTACGTGTCTTTCAAACATTGTTGGCAATGGTACAAAAATCTTGTTTTCGGCTCTAGTCAATTCTTTTTTCCCTTCGCGGCCTTTATCAACAGTTGCTCTTTTTTTTCCGCTTAAAGCAAAAAGCGAGCCCACAACCTTAGATCGTAAAACGTTATGAAGATCTGCAAAAGCATCGACTTTCAATTTACTTACGTCTTTAAATAATCGTACAAGTCCTAGAAAACCTTTATGTCTTTCTTTTTCATCAAAAGCAAAAAAGTTTAAATTCGGAATTCCGTCAAAAAAAGGTTTAAAAAAAGGACGAGAAATAACGGTCAATTTTACCTCTGGATATTGTTTTACAAAAGCGCGTAAAACAGGAACCGTCATGGCGACATCTCCCATTGCGGATAGTCTCATGACGGCTATATGCTTAATTTTATTGGACAATTTTGCCAATTATTTTTTATTTTGATATAAAACAGGATTCAATTCATCGTCGTTATACATTTTCATTTGTTTGTATACTTTCATGAATTTATCACCATTTTCGATGTCAGTCAATAAATCATCAATTGCAGTTGACAAATCTGATCTTTGCTCTAATAAAACATTTAATTTTTCCTGACATTTATCTCTATGATCTTGTGTAGCTTCTGCGCGAGTAGCTTCTTCATGCATATGATATATTTTTAATGCTAAAATCGATAATCTGTCAAATGCCCATGCTGGACTTTCAGAGTTTATTTTTGCACCATCTTTTACTTTTACATTACTGTATTTTTGCAAAAAGTAACTATCGATGTATTCTACCATATCAGTACGTTCCTGATTAGATGCATCGATTCTTCTTTTTAAAGTAAGAGCCGCCACTGGATCAATTTGCGGATCACGAATAATATCTTCAAAATGCCATTGAACAGTGTCAATCCAATTTTTTAGATATAATAAATGCTCGAATTTATCCTTTGGATAAGGATTGTTTATAGGTTGATCTACATTATCAAATTTATGATAATCTTTGATGCTTTGTTCGAAAACAGAATATGCTAATTTTGAAAACATGTCTTTATTTGTTAGAGTTACAAAGATACTTTTTATACTTTTATGGTGCGAATAATAACGAGTAATTTTTTGTTCTCGTATTTTTACCAAATTTATAATTTTAAAATTTAACTATGAAAATTCATTATATATCTGAAAATAACAGCATTTTAAATCATTTTTTAGGTCAAATCCGAAATATAGATGTTCAAAATGACAGTATGCGTTTTCGACGAAATATAGAACGAATAGGCGAAATTATGGCGTATGAATTGAGTAAAGATCTTACTTATAAAAACGTCGAAATTCAGACTCCGCTTGGCATAAAAAACACAACAGAAATAGCTGCCGATTTGGTTTTATGTTCGATTTTAAGAGCTGGATTACCTCTACATACCGGCTTTTTAAATTATTTTGATAATGCAGAAAACAGTTTTGTTTCGGCCTGCAGATATCATCCTAATAATGATCACGAATTTGAAATTAGAGTTGAATATCAAGCGGTTTCAGATATCAATAATAAAACCGTTTTATTACTTGATCCAATGCTGGCAACTGGTCAGTCAATTGTTGCTGTTCATGAAAAACTAGTTGAAAATGCAACTCCAGAAGAAATTCACATTGTTGTAGTTATTGCGGCTCCAGAAGGAATTGCTTATCTAGAAAAAAACCTTCCTGAAAACTGTCATTTATGGGTTGCTTCGCTAGACGAAAAGCTAAATGAGAAAAACTATATTATTCCTGGACTTGGTGATGCAGGTGATCTTGCTTTTGGAAGTAAATTATAATTGCGAGAAAAACGTAAATAAACTGCACAAAATCAGTACATAAAATACAATTTCGTTATTAAGTTTCTGCTGTACATACTCTATATGACTCGCTGCCATAATAGTAAGCGGCGCAATGCTAAACAGTAATAAATCATTGCTTTTATCTGGTGAGACAATAAAAACAAGAGCGGCAATAAAGAAACAGGCCACCACTTTTTTGTAAGAGGCATGAACAATCTGAGGTCTGTTTGACAATGTTGTAATCATTGAAACTACAAAGAATAAAGCAACTGCAACATATATTGAAAGCGCACCGTTTTCATAATTGTTCTTAAAATAATCTATTCTAAAATCGATTACTGCGCGTTTCTGAAAAAATTCAACCGCATTCATATTGAACATTAAAGATATCATAGTAAACACTAAAGCTACAGCCAAAAGCGCAATAAAGGGTAAAACCCAGTTCCTATAATCTCTCGAAACGTGAAAAACTATCGATATAAAAACCAAAATTAGGAATAAGACACACCAAAATTGAAATAAAGAAGCTACAAAAATCCAAAAAGAAGCATCGAATATTTTTTCTTTTGATGCTTTAAGAGATTGAAGTGAAACCAATCTTCGAAGTGCTAATAAGATGAAAAAATTAGCATAAATTACATCCGGATTATTAAATATTGTAGGGAAAAATAATATAAATAATAAATAGAAAAATATCGCGTATCCGTTGTCTTTACTGAGGCCATTCTTTTTAACAATGAAATTAATCATGAAAAAAGAAGCCAAAATAAAGCACAATAAACTCAATTTTTGGAATATCGTAAAATATGAATTTATCCAAGACGTTTCTCGAATTTGAAACATAAAAAAGAAAACCAGTATCAAAATTACAACCAATGAATAATTTAATGGCGTAGATTTTTTAAAAACACTTGTTATCATAAGGATATTTTATACTTTTGTGACTGTAAATATAATACTTGTTTAAAAGGAAAAACCAACAAGTTGAAAAAGATTCTTTTTTGAATTTTAATTCAATGCGTTAAAAACAATAATAACATATAATTTTATAAATTATGACAGCTTTTTTCGAAGGAATTCAATACTTATTCGTTAACATTTTGTTTGCTCCACTTGACTTTTTACGTCATTTAGAACTAATTACTTGGTTTGGTGCAAACACAATTAACTGGATTTTCATGATCATCTGTGCATGTGCAATCGTTTATTGGATTAAGCAATTACGCATTTTTGATGATGCCGGAACAGAAAACCAAGATACAACGGCTCATTCATTTTTAAAATAAAAACCAAACCCTTTAATTAAAAAGGGCTGGTTATAATTTATTTTTAAATTAAATCGAAGCCAATATCTTTTCTAAAATACATCTTATCAAAGCTTAGTTTATCTATGTTTTGGTAAGATTTTTTTATAGCCTGTTGAAAATCATCTCCGTATGATGTTACAGTCAAAACACGCCCTCCATTAGTAACGACATTTTCGTTATCTAATTTTGTACCAGCGTGAAAAACTATAGAATCTGTAATATTTTCTAAACCTGTAATTACTTTTCCTTTTTCGAAATCTTCAGGATATCCACCAGAAACCACCATAATTGTAGTCGCGCTTCTTGGATCAATCTCTAAAGTAAAATCGTCTAATTTTTGATTAGCAACCGAAAGAAACAACTCAACCAAATCAGATTTTAATCTCGGAACCACAACTTCAGTTTCTGGATCTCCCATTCTTACGTTGTATTCAATAACAATTGGTTCATTTTTTACATTAATTAAACCAATAAATACAAATCCTTTGTATTCGATTCCGTCTTTTTGAAAACCTTCAATAGTTGGTTTTACGATACGAGTTTCAATTTTTTCCATCAAAACAGCATCAACATAAGGAACTGGAGAAACTGCTCCCATTCCGCCTGTATTTAATCCTGTATCGCCTTCGCCAATACGTTTGTAATCTTTTGCCGTTGGAAGAATTTTATAGCTTTTACCGTCAGTCAAAACAAAACAGCTTAATTCAATTCCGTCCAAAAACTCTTCGATAACTACTTTTGAACTTGCTGCTCCAAATTTTGAATGAACAAGCATATTTCTCAATTCCGTTTTAGCCTCTTCTAAATCTTGAATAATCAAAACTCCTTTTCCTGCTGCTAAACCGTCTGCTTTTAAAACATAAGGAGGTTGTAAAGTTTCTAAGAATGCACATCCATTTTCAACTGTTTCGGCAGTAAAACTATCGTAAGCTGCTGTTGGAATATTATGTTTCATCAAGAATTCTTTTGCAAATTCTTTACTTCCTTCTAACTGTGCTCCTAATTTTGATGGTCCAATTACTGGAATATGTTTTAAACTTTCGTCGTTTTTAAAATAATCATAGATTCCTTTTACCAAAGGATCTTCGGGACCTACAACAACCATACTTACTTTTTCTTGAAGTACAAATGTTTTAATAGCATCAAAATCGGTTGGAGACATTGCAACATTTGTAGCAATTGCAGCTGTTCCTGCATTTCCTGGTGCAACAAAAAGTTTTTCGCAAAGCGGACTCTGAATCATTTTCCACGCAAAAGCATGCTCTCTTCCGCCTGATCCCAATAATAAAATTGTCATGGTGTAGTTGTATTTAGTTGTGGTGCAAAAATAATTGCTTTTGCACGTAAAAAATAATTAAATCTTAAAAACTTATTGATTCTTCACTGTTCATAATTGCTAAATATTACTTTTGACTAAAATTATAAGAAAAATGATTCGTCTTTTTGATCTTTCTCTTCAGTTAAATGGTTTTCCAATAAAGAAAACCAAAGCCGAATTGGATAAGATTGTACATTTTTCTGAAGAAGAATTTGCTTCATTTCTTGAAAATAAAAAGAAAGAAATTGTTGATTTTCACTTGAAAAACAACTCTTTTTATGCAGCATTCGTTGGAGATAAAACTTTTAAAAATTGGAAAGATTTACCGATTTTGAATAAACAGAATCTTCAAAAGCCGCTGCAAGAAAGGCTTTCAAAAGGCTATTCTAAAAAAAATATTTACCTCAACAAAACATCAGGTTCAAGCGGAACTCCTTTAATTTTTGCCAAAGATACATATTCACATGCTTTGACTTGGGCATCAAATATTATGCGTTTTGGATGGTTCGGGATCGATTTTAATCATTCGTATCAAGCACGTTTTTACGGAATTCCGATGGATTTTATTGGTTATCGAAAAGAACGTTTAAAAGATTTTTTGAGTCGCCGGGTTCGATTCCCTTTGTTTGATTTATCAGATGATGTTTTGGAGAAATTTTTGAAAAAATTCAAATCGAAAAAGTTCTATTACATAAACGGCTATACAAGTTCAATTATTTTGTTTGCAAAATATTTAGAAAAGAAAAACATCATTCTAAAAGAAATTTGCCCAACTTTAAAAGCTTGTTTTGTTACTTCAGAAATGCTTTTTGAGACAGATAAAAAACTATTAGAAAAACAATTCGGAATTCCAATAATCAATGAATACGGCGCTTCAGAATTGGGTTTAATTGCTTTTGAAAATCCGCAAGGCGAATGGCAGATAAATGCAGAAACACTTTTTGTGGAAATTTTAGACGAAAATAATAATGTTCTCCCTTACGGTGAAGAAGGCAAAATTGTGATTACTTCGCTCTTCAATAAAGCCAATCCTTTTATCAGATATGAAATTGGCGATATTGGAATTTTAGATGAAAAAAGCACACCTCAAAAACCAATTCTCAAAAATCTTATTGGCAGAACAAATGATATTGCAATTTTTCCAAGCGGGAAAAAATCACCAGGTTTAATGTTTTATTACGTAACCAAGAGCATTATTGAAGACGATGGAAACGTAAAAGAATTCATCATCAAGCAAACCAAAATTGATAGTTTTGAAATTGAATATATAGCTGAAAAAGAACTGCTTACAGAAGAAATTAAAAAAATAAAAGAAGCTATCGATTTGTATTTAGAACCTAATTTAAACTTCACTTTTACAAGAAAAACTGTTTTAGAAAGAACCAATCGCGGGAAGCTAAAACAGTTTAAATCTTATTCATAAATATAAATAAAATCTTACATTTGTTTTCTCAATTAAAAACTTATGGAAGATCAATCTTTACTTTCTGAAGAAACAATTTCTAATAAAATATATTTTATCCGTGGTCAAAAAGTGATGCTTGATCGTGATTTGGCTTTGCTTTATGGTGTTGAAACACGAATTTTGAAACAAGCTGTCAAAAGAAATATATCAAGATTTCCCGAAGATTTTATGTTTGAACTTAGTAAATCCGAATTCGAAAATTGGAAATCACAAATTGTGATTTCCAATTCTGAAAAAATGGGTTTACGCCACATACCAGCTGCATTCACTGAACATGGAGTATTAATGTTATCTACTGTTTTAAAAAGCGACAAAGCAATTCAAACCAATATTCAAATCATGCGCATTTTCACGAAAGTGAGACAAATGCTTTTAGATACAACCGAAATTAAAGTTGATATTTTACAGATCCAGAAGAAGTTAGAAAACCACGATAAAAATATTGAATTGGTATTTTCTTATTTAGATGAATTGACTGAAAAAAAAGAAAATGAATCTGAAAGAGTGAAAATTGGTTATAAAAAATAATTCTTCATGGTCACAAATAGTGACAGAAACTTGATATCATAATTTGCGACATCAAGTTGAATTTTAAATCTTCTTTATATATTTTGGTTTGATAATCAATTGAGTAAACAAAAACCTCATCATCAAAAAAACAGAAAAAACGAGATTATATCCGTGAAATTCCCGATAAACACCAAAGTTGTGTTTGATCAATTTGAATTTTGATGATGAAATAGAATCTTTTCTTATTCTGTATAAAGCTAATGATTCTGGAACAGCTTCTGCTGTTTTTATTTGTTTTAAAATGGTAAGCCATAATCTCCAATCCTGTCTTTTTTGAGAAGATTCTAATTTGATTTTTCCAAAAAAATCTGCGTCATAAATAGCTGTCAAATTTCCAACATAATTGCAAAAAAACAGTTGTTTATAAGTCAATGGTATCGGAGTTTGAACTCTTCTGTTTAAATTGTTTCCGTTGTCATCTATACAATCGTAAAAACTAAATGTAAACGATAAATTATTTGCTTTTAAAAACTGGATTTGCTTTTCTAATTTCTCTGGAAACCATAAATCATCGGCATCTAAAAATGCAATATATTTTCCTGAAGCTTTTTCTAAAGCAATATTTCTGGCGAAACCATTTCCTGAATTTGTTTGTAATTGATAGTGTTTTATTCGGCTGTCTTTTTGAGCAAAATCGGCAATAATTTTTACCGTTTCATCTGTTGATGCATCATCAACCAAAATCATTTCCCAATTCTCGTAAGTCTGCTTTTGAACTGATTCTACAGCAGCTTTAATGAATTTTTCAGCATTAAACGTTGGTATTAAAATAGAAACTAAATCGTTCATTAATATGCCTTTTGATCGCCTTTAAAAATATTAATAACAGTTTGAAGAATTATTTTTAAATCTAAAATTAAAGACCAGTTCTCGATATAAAAAACATCAAACTTTATTCGGTTTATCATATCTCTTTCTATCGTTATTTCACCTCTAAAACCGCTTACTTGCGCTAAACCCGTAATTCCAGGCTTTACACAATGACGAATCATGTATTTTTTTACTTTATTGCCATATTCTTTATTCTGCGACCATAAATGAGGTCTAGGTCCAACAACAGACATATCTCCTAGTAAAACATTTATAAACTGCGGCAGTTCATCTATACTAGTTTTTCTCATAAAACGTCCCATTCCTGTTACACGAGGATCGTCTTTTGAAGCTTCTTTTTCAGTTGTTTTATTAATATACATAGAACGTAATTTATAACATACAAATTCGTTCTCATCTATTCCAGGTCTGCCTTGTTTGAAAAAAACGGGACCTTTTGATTCTAATTTGATTAAAATAGCTAATAGTGGAATCAGCCATGACAATAAAAAAACGATTACCAAAAGAGAGAATAAAACATCAAACAGACGCTTCATGAATTTTACTGCAGGCTCATTAAGTATTGTTTGTTTTAATGACAATACAGGGAAAAAATCGTAGTAATCTATCTTTAGATTTTTTGAGAAAATCTCCTTTGTATCAGGAATAAACTTTATCGTTTTATTATTTTCATCTGCAAAATCAATTAAATCTTTCAAACTGTTGTTTGATACTTCGTTTAAAGAACAGTAAATTTCATCGACTTCATTTTCGATCACAAATGGCTTTAAAGCATCTAATTTTCCAGTAATATTCTGATCTGCATTTATATCTGAAAAATATCCTAAAAATCTATATCCATAATCTTTTCTGGTTTCAAAAAGATTTTTAAGACTAATTGCTTCTGGTGTAAATCCAATAATAACGGCATTTCTATAATTATTGCCTGTCACTATTCTATATTCTTTTAAATAAAAAAACCAAGCAAATTTAAAAACGGTAACTACTACCAAAACCAGAATTATAAACAAAAAAATCTTTGATTCGTTAAAAATGGCTTGTCTAGAAAATGGAAAAAATGCAATAACAGTCAATAAAAATAAAATTCCTTGTTTGATTATTTTTGATGTAATAGCAACTGGAGTTGTAAAGCGATATACATCATAAAATTTAACAGAAAAGGCAATTATTCTCCAAGCTATAATTTGATAAAATATTAAAATCCAAATATTTGATGAGCTCAGTTCATTAAAAAAAATGAAAAAACTAAGTACAGAGATCATAGTCAGGTCGATTAAAATACTTATTGGCCTAATATATTTTGAATATCTTCCTGTGTGAAATGCCATCATAAATAGTTCCTGTATCCTTTTTTATCAAAATTTACTGCATTCGAAAACAATTCTGTTTACCATTATCGTATATAACCAGAGAAATCCTTGTGTTCTTCTTTAGAAAGTTCTTCTTTAGAAAGTGATCTAAAATAATCATACGTAATTTTCATTCCTTCAGAACGGCTCACTTTTGCCTCCCAACACAACAGTTCTTTGGCTTTGGTTGTGTCTGGCTGACGTTGTAATGGATCGTTTATAGGCAATGGATGATAAACTACTTTTTGATTTGTTCCGGTAAGTTTTATAATTTCTTCTGCAAAATCTTTTATTGTAATCTCATCTGGATTTCCAATATTTACTGGATATACATAATCAGAATGCAGTAATCTAAAAATACCTTCTACTTGATCGTCAACATAACAAAATGAACGAGTCTGCATACCATCTCCAAAAATCGTTAAATCTTCTCCACGCAAAGCCTGTCCGATAAAAGCTGGAATTACACGCCCGTCATTCAATCGCATTCTTGGACCATAAGTATTAAAAATACGTACAATTCTGGTTTCAACACCGTGAAAAGTATGATACGCCATTGTTATTGATTCTTGAAAACGTTTGGCTTCGTCATAAACACCTCTTGGTCCAATTGTATTTACGTTGCCATAATATTCTTCTGTTTGAGGATGTACTAATGGGTCTCCGTATACTTCAGATGTTGAAGCGATTAATATTCTAGCTTTTTTTACTCTTGCCAATCCTAATAAATTATGTGTTCCTAAAGAACCAACTTTTAAGGTCTGGATTGGAATTTTTAAATAATCAATTGGACTTGCAGGCGATGCAAAATGTAAAATATAATCTAAATTGCCTGGTATATGAACAAATTTTGTAATGTCGTGATGGTAGAATTCAAAATGTTCTAATTTGAATAAATGCTCAATGTTTTTAAGATCGCCCGTAATCAAATTATCCATTCCTATAACAAAATAGCCTTCTTTGATAAATCGATCGCACAAATGTGATCCTAAAAAACCCGCTGCTCCGGTAATAAGTATTCTTTTCATAATGATTTTATTGAACCTTTTGTTTTGATAATGGCCATAAATATGCACAAATGTAATAAAATATCCGGCCTTTTAAATTGACTAAAAATTTTACTAAAAATGAGATTTGCCTTTTTTAAGTCGATATTAAACTGGTTTATTCTATTTTTACGATTCTAAATTCTAAATGTTTTGAAAGTTGTACATATTGTTGAGGCACTAGAAGGCGGTGTTTATACTTATTTTAAAGATTTGTCAGCTTACTTTGGTGATGAAGAAATAAGCAAAAACATCGAAACTACTATTATTTACAGCAGTAATAGAAATGGTGTTAGTTCTCAAAAGGTTAACGCCGAATTCTCTAAAGGTGTTAACTTAATACACCTAGATATGATTCGCGAAATTTCGCTCGTGAAAGATTTAAAATCTATTGTTAAGCTTACCCAAGAACTTAAAAAAATTAATCCTGATATTATTCATCTTCATTCCTCAAAAGCTGGGGTTTTAGGACGACTTTCTTCTTTTTTCTTATTCAAAAAAACAAGGCTTTTTTATTCTCCACACGGATATGCTTTTTTAAGAACTGACATTTCAAATCGTACAAAAAAGTTTTATTCTGTTATAGAAAAAAGCTTTCAATACCTATTTAGAGGAACAATTGTTGCTTGTGGTGATACTGAATTTGAAATCGCTAAAAATATTGGTCCCTCACAACTTATTAGAAACGGTGTTGCTATAAATGAAATTCGTCAATACTTTTTACCTCATCAAAACACAAAACTAACCATTGGCATGTTGGGCAGAATAACTGCTGCTAGAAATCCTAAATTATTTAATGAGATTGCTCTACAATTTCCTGATTTTAATTTTATCTGGATTGGTGATGGTGAACTAAATCATTTGATTACAGCACCAAATATTCAGATTACAGGTTGGATTTTAGACAAAAATGCTGTTTTTAAAATATTAAATTCAATTGATATTTATCTGCAGACTTCTCTTTGGGAAGGTCTTCCAATTGCAATTCTAGAAGCGATGGCGCTTGAAAAACCTGTAATTGCAACCAATATTATTGGCAATAAAGATATTGTTGTTCCTAATAAAACGGGGTTTCTTTTTGACGAAATCAATGAACTAGAAAGTTACTTTAACGCTTTAAAAGATCTAAAAACAAGAACTGTTTTTGGAGAAAATGCATTAATTCGATGCAAGGATCTTTTTGATAAAAATAAAAACTTTAAACAACTTTTTGATTTATACCAAGAATAGCTTTTTGCTGCAGCCAATAACTTGAAAAAACAGAAAACCAAAATCCGCTAAAGGCAATTCCATCAAATCTAAGTAAAAAATCATCGGTTAAATTTGAAGTAAAAAAGAGGATGAAAAATGAAATAATTATCGCATTTTTCAAATCATATCCTAAATATCCGATACTGAAAATATAAAATGCTGCCACTAAAGGACCAAGGACTCCAAATTTTAGTAAAAAATCTAAAAACTGGTTGTGGGTAGGAAATTCATATTTAGCCAAAAAATGCTGGTTGGTTGCTTTAAAATATTTATTTAATTCAAGTTTTCCATCAGAAGCGCCTACTCCAAAAGGAAGGTTTTTAACAGATAATTCCCAAGCTGATTTCCATACCGAAAGTCTTACTGCTAATGAATTGAAAGCATAAATTTCTGGATGATCAATTTCATCTAATTTTCCCACTTTATCCATATAGGCAAAAGTTACTGTAGAGTATTTCTCCTTCATATAGGGGTTTTTCTGTATGAAAGCGAACAAAATACTGCCTAATACGAGTAAAACTGTTATTGCTGTTAGGATCATTTTTTTTATGCTGAATCTTGATTTTATTTCGAAAATGAAAACAATTAAAAAACCAATCAAAGCATTAAGCAATGCCATTCTGGTATTTACTAAAAGGACAAAGAAAAACGAGAGTAAAAGAATAATTATTCGAAATATCCTAAAAGTACTTTTTTCTTTATTCTGAAAGCTGTAAAACACAAAATAGAATGCACAAATAGAAACAAATGCCAAATGCATATTTAAAGCCGGCGCATGAATACCAATGCTGTCTGCAAACTTATAACCCATTTCCCAAAGGTCAATTCTGCTTAAATATTTATTGACTAAGTCGGGATAAACCACATAAAATCTAGTTAAAAAAAACAACATCATCATTGTTGTTGCAATACTATAAGTCTCTATTAATTTTAAAAAATTTACACGCTGATAATTTCCAATAATAAAGATTGGAAATAATAGCAGCGAAGTACTCTTTTCAACTGCTTTTAATCCTTTAGATAAAGAATCATTATTCCAGAAAAACAATAATTCTAACAAAAGCGGTGAAGCGATACAAGCAGCCAAAATCAAAGCTGTTTTGCTGAATTTTAGTTTTTTTACGTAGATCAAACTAAAAACACTAAACAAAATAATAAGCAGCGAACATGGTTTTCTGAATATCATTGCAATTGCAATCAAACACAAAAAAACATGAAATATTTTATTGAAGTTTTTTTCTGAAAGATTCATAGTTTAATGCAAAATAAATTAAAGGAAAAACTCCCATTTTATGTCGTACTGCGGTGCCTAAATCGGGCTCGAAAACTCCTTGTACAATAAAGAAAGAAAAAATAATGAGCAGTACTAACAGTTCTTTTGAATATGTTTTTCGATCTGCTAAGCATTTTGCAAACCGAACTAATAAGATGTAAAACAGTAATAACTGCCAGATTATAAATATAATTATTTGTGGTGATAATAGGTGCTTTAAACCGTTTATTGGAATATTGACTGTAAAAAATCCGTAAAATATTCCAATAGCTTCTCCGTACCAGGTATCTGTTTTAACGGGAGAAATAATAATAGAATTGGCATCAGCAGAACCTATACGTTCATTGTTTACCACTTCTCGGCTTATTTCTGAAAGATATTTCCCTTTTAAAACGCCATGACTAAAAGATAAAAAAACTGCAATCAGCAAACCATAAAACAGTGTTGTTATAGTTTTACTTTTAAAACTCACTAAACTTACTAAATACATCCCGCCCCCAATAACTGGAATTAAAAGATAATAGGGACGAAAAAACACTCCGAAAATCAATAATAAAAGTACTGTGTATATGATTGTTCTTTTCAACGAAATTTGTTCATTTAAGCACATAAAAACGATTGGAGAGAGATATAAAAAGGTTATAAACTCTTTTGACGGCATTGATACAAAAATGGCAATCATTAAAAACGCCATATAAACCAAAATGTTCTTGACATTGAGCTTTTCAAAACGATCTGGAATACCTATTTTGTACAAAACATACATTAAAATAGGAAACTGAATTAAAGCAATGATTGGAAAGGGTAAGTAACGCAGTCCAGAAATTTTATACAACAAAATCGAAACTGGATAACTCCCAATATATCCTATTTCATTTCCTTTATCGTATGCAATAATTGCAGCATCATAAAAAAACTTAGGAGGCAAAATAAAAAAAGCAACTGCTGCAACTGCTAGATTAGCTGTTGCAATAAGTAAAAATGCTGCTTTGCTTTTTTCTATTTTCATATAAAAATTGTCATTTCTTAATGTAAAAAAATCACTATTTTATCTTTTCGATAAATAATTAGAGCTACCACACTATTCCAGAAAATAGAGCTTGAAACAAATGCAATCGCGCCGCCAACCATTCCATACTCAGGAATTAAAAATCGGTTTAAAAGAAAATTAATTACAACAGCCGCAATTAAAACAATCTGAAAAATATGCTGCCTTCCTGTCATATTCAAATAAACTGGCGCAGACCCAAACGCGGAGCAAACTCCTTGACCAATTATTAAGATTAAAAAAGCCTCTTTTGCAACAACATATTGATGCCCAAAAAAAGACAATACATGCTCAGAACACAGGCTGATTATAACTATTACCGGAAATGTGATTCCGAAGATTAAACGAACACTATTTCGTAAAATTCTTTTTAATTCTACTTTATTATCTTTCGCAAAAAACTCTGCAATTTTTGCTGAAACAGTAATATTAATGGTTAAAATTATTACCGAAACGATGGTCATTACTTTAAAACCAACAGAATAAAAAGCGACTGTTTCGTCATTTCGATATTTTTTTAAAAACATAATATCAAAACTCATTAAAAGAAACATTGCCATTCCGCTTATTGCAATTGGGTACGATTTTAAGAATACTTCTTTATGCGAAAAAGTATCGTTACTTTCTGTGACTGTAAGTTCTCTAAAATAAATATAAACATATACTGAGCTGATGATTGAAAGTAAAACAAATCCAATCAAAAAAACATCTACCAAATAGGTTTCTTTATTCCAATAAAATAAAAGTATTGCGCCTGCGATTAAAGGAACATATTTCACAACATTTCTAAACAATTCAGCCGTATACAATTTATCTAAGGCTCTAAAAATCTCTGTATTTAAAGTCGAAATTCCGTAGAAAAACAATGTTGCTGTACCTTTTAATAAAATAGAATATACCTCATTATCTGAAAAGTAATTATTTATTAATTCCTTACTAATTAAGGCAACAATAACAATTGCTGCAATTGAAGTTGCAAACAGCATTGCAACCATTTTAAAGTAGATTTTTTTCAATTGCTCTAGTCCTCCCGTGCCCGCCAATCTTCCTTTGAAATATAAAATAGACTGATCGAAACCTAATAAACATATGCTTCCGATGGCTAAAAGAAAAGAACGTGCAAAATCATACTGCCCAACTAATTTAGGACTGTAAAATTTGGTTAGAAATATGGTGAATCCAAAAAGTAATACAACTCCCAAAATCCTCAAAAACAAAGTACTAAGACTTTGTTTTAAAAATGCATTCTGCGAAATTCTTTCAAAGATTTTGTTCGTTTTCAATGCATCGTTATTTAATTTGAGATTTTAAAAGCTGACTGTTGTAAAACTTCTTGAACAAATGAATAAAAATAAAAAGAAGAATAAAGACTGCTGGAAGCAAAATTTTAAAATTGCCATTTGTAAGCTTTACAATATTTATGTTCAAAGTGGTATTAATCTCTTTAACTGCTTTATCGTAGTTCACTAACTTTAATCTATTTCTTCCTTGATCAACTATCAAAGTTTGCTTGGTTTTAATTAGATCATTAAGCTGTGTATTCTCATTGTAATAAACCAATTTATCGTTCTTTGGTCCATTTTTAACCGTGCTCGAAAAACCATTTAAAACATCGTCAATTTGAGCAATGATAGTATCATTTTTAGCAATTTGCTGCTCTAGATTTTTATATCCTATTTTTTGAAGCGCATTAAAATATTCTGAGCTGTTTAAATACTGCATCAATGGTGCTACTATTTCTTTGTCATCAGATTCTTTATTAGATACAAACGAAATAGTATGAAAAGTATAATTTTTGCTCGTTATATTATCTTCTAGAACTTTTTTTACTTCACCAACCTCAGCCATTAATTTTATGAGTTCAAAGTTTTGTTCCTTGTCTTCAATAAATTTATAAACGTCGGCAATTGGTTTAATTTCGATTTTTTTGATTGCTTTTGGATTCGGAATTCCAACAACCTTTTTTAAAAAAACGGTATCTCCAGAAACAATTTTAGACTCGATTAAATCTATTTTAGAATATAAATAATCTACGCTGCCAAAATTGGGTGTTACAATAACCTCATTTTGAAACGTTTTTTTATTTGAATCCAAAAACCACCCCAAGCCAAATCCAAGAACAATCAAAACCAATATAATTATCCAGTTTCGAATAAAAAACTGAATTGATCTAAAAAGTAAGGCATTTATTCTTCCGAAAAAATTCCCAATTGTTTTCGATAAATCAAAAATATCAATTTCCTGCTCTGAGTTGTTTTGGGGTACTTTTGTACTCATTTACGCTTTTTATTTTACGTTGAAAATTTGTTCTAAAATTTTAATAGTAATTAAATAAGTTGGTTTTACCCCCGTTGTTCCAAGTCCGCCAGAAGCCAAAGTACTTCCCGTTTCTAATGGATTATCTGAAGCATAATAAGCATAACGAACTTTTATATCGTGCGGTACACTTTTTCTAATTTTTGAAGCTGATTGTATCGCTTTTTGGTAATAAGATCCTTCCATTTCAAGACCAATTACACCCCAAGTCGATTCATGGAAAAATTTCAATAAATCTCTGTTTTGCAAAGATGTTCCTAAAACAGTAACCATCGCACCTTCAAAAACTGCAATATCGTTTCCTTCAAACATGGCACCTGTTAATTCATTTTCGAAGAAATAATTATCAGCCGTTCCTTCATTTATATGTGCTGTAGGAATCATAATATCGCCTTTTCCACCTTCAAGAATTCCAGCTTTACCCATTATAGAAACTGATTTTACATTTAGTAATGTTTCTTTTTTAAATGGTTTTAAAAGTTCGTCGATAGTTTCATAAGCCTGCTCTCCAAAAGCATAATCCATTACAATAATTACCGGCTTATCGTCTCCGATTTTCGCTTCAGAGAATGCTGTTTTTGACCAGTCGATTTTTGCCGTATCAAAAATTTGAACATCAATATTTGTTCCCGAAGTATCAGGAAGTGAAATCATTCCGTTTTTCAAAGCCAATTCTTCAACATGACCTCTAATTTCTTTTGAGCCTGAGTTGCTTAATTCTTCATAAATAAAGAAATCTGTTTTTCCTTTAAATTTTGTTTTCAACAAAGGCGTCGCAAAAATAGAATTCATTACACTGTGCATGTTTGCACTAATTACGTGAATTGGTCGTTTTAAAAGATCATTTGCTTTTAGTACTTCTTTGATATTTGTTGCCCAGATTTCTCCATGAATGTGGTGTCCTAAACGTTCGCGTAAAACAGGGCTGAAAGTAATTGTTCGTTTATTGTTTTCAACAATTTCTTCGATTGCTAATTTTCCTAACCAGTAAATAACGTGAAGGAAACGATCAGGCGCATTTTCAGAACCAAAAGCGTCATAAATGTCTAAAACCTCTTCAAAAGTTCGGCCTAAAATGTTTGCAACGTGCGAAATCGCTTTTTCTTTTTCAATCTGCGCCAGCTTTTTAGTCTGCATTACAGCTTGTTCTAATTTAAGCCAATCGCGAGAAACCTCTCCGCCGTCGTCTAATAAAACTCTATTTTTAATTTTATGCGATTCGATAAAAATAAAAGTCAAATGCGTTAGAATATCATAAATATCAGAACGTCCACGCGTGATTTCAACATTCATTTGTTCCTCGTCGATTCGATAACAGTTTCTTCTTCTTTTTGGAGGAACAATTGGCTGAAAATGCGATTTAGAATAACCTTCGTCTGAAGTTAAATTGATAAAACGACATTGTTCGATTCCTATTGGTAAACGTTCTATAACGTACAAAAGTCCGTTTAATTCTACTTTTTCTTCGGCAATATTCCCATAAATTTCTGGGCGTAAAGCCAATAATGATTCTCTTAAACTATCACCCGATACTCCCATTGGTTTATAAAAACCACGGTTGAATAAGTGACGCATTGTAATGTACATTTTTTCTATCGCTGCAGATGATTCCTGAGCTCTTGATCTTGATATATGTTTAGTTTCTTTCATGCTATTTTTATTTTAAATAATCTTCAATTAAGAAGATTATTTTGGTATTTCAATTAAACGAAATTAGTAATTATAAATACCATTAAAGTTAATATCTTATTATTATTCAGCTTTTTCAATTTTCCATTTATCTTTCAGACTTTTTCTTGTAGCTATGTATCCTAAAGGCAAATCAGCCAATTCTAATAAAGTTTTATCAATTTTTATGATTTGTTCCAAACTAACAATTTGTGCAACTTTCTCAAAACTCTCAAACTTATCATTACTAAAAAATTGCCAGGCACCATCTTCAGCATCATGTGTAACATAAGTAATAGTTTTCTTTTCTTTAAGAACAAATGTGGTTGTAAAAACAGTAGTGTTTGGCGCATCCTTAAAATGCTTTTTTACTTGTCCAGTAGCATTGCCAAATCCAAAAAATGAAATTAGAATTACTAAATTTAATCTTTTTTTCATAGAACAACTATTATTTAGTTACTTCAAATTATCCGCAATCTTTCTATCATTTGATAATCTTGGAATTTTATTTTGCCCGCCTAATTTTCCCTGCGATTTCATGTATTCCTGAAATCCATTTTTCGAAACTTTGGTAACAACTACTTTTCTCAAAACGTTTCCGGTGATTAAATCATCATAATAAATGTTTTGTTTTCGCATTGAATCGTCAATTGCTTCCGCAAAATTTTCCATATTCTCTGGTTCGTTTTCAAATTCGATAAACCATTCATGATATGGTAATCCGTTTGATGGCGTAATTTGAGGCGCTACGGTAAATTCGTTTATTACAATATTTGTTCCTGCAGTTGCTTCCTTCATCGCATTTTCGACTTCATTGGCAATAACGTGTTCTCCAAAAGCAGAAATATAATGTTTGATACGTCCTGAAACAATAACTCTATGTGGAAACAAAGAGGTAAACTGAACGGTATCGCCAATATTATAACGCCAAAGCCCGGCATTTGTAGAAACTATTAAGGCATAATTAATCCCCATTTCTACTTCACCAATTGTATAACTTTTTGGATTTTCGGTAAAGAATTCATCGGCTTTAATAAACTCGTAGAAAATTCCCGAATTCAAAAGCAAAAGCATTCCTTTTTGTTTTTGAGAATCTTGATAGGCAAAAAAACCTTCAGAAGCTGGAAACAATTCGATACTATCTACTTTGCGGCCAATCATATTTTCAAACTTAGCACGATAAGGCTCGTAATTAACTCCGCCGTAAATGAACAAATTAAAATTTTTGAATAACTCTCCTATTTTCTTACCGCCGCTTTTTTCTTCTAAACGCTCAAAATACATTTGTACCCAAGACGGAATTCCCGAAATTATGGTCATATCTTGATTAATGGTTTCCTCTACAATTGCATTTACTTTAGTATCCCAATCTTCAATACAATTGGTTTCCCAAGATGGCATTCGGTTTTTCTGCAGATATTTTGGTACAAAGTGCGCTCCAATTCCTGATAATCTTCCAAATTTAATTCCGTATTTTTCAACTAAAATTGGACTTCCCTGCAGGAAAATCATTTTTCCATCAACAAAATCAGCATTTCCCGTTTCATAGATATAATGCAAAATCGCATTTCGAGAGGCTTTTATATGAGATGGCATTGATTCTTTTGTAAGCGGAATGTATTTTGCGCCTGAGGTTGTTCCAGAGGTTTTTGCAAAATAAATTGGTTTTCCTTTCCAAAGAATATTCTCTTCTCCCTCTTTTACTCTATCGATATACAATTTTAAATCTTCATAATCTCGAACTGGGACATTCTTTTGAAAATCATCAACCGTTTTTATCTTTTTAAAATGATGGTCTTTTCCAAACACAGTTTCTTTTGCATCACTGATTAAACTCTTAAATATTTCATTTTGAGTTTCTATCGGTTTATTGGCCCAAGCCTGTGTTTTATGGTATATTTTGCTCGCAAATAGTTTTGCTGCTACTGATTTAATAGACATTTTTTAATGGTATTACTTCTTTTCTTTTTTATTTTTAACAGCTTTAGAATTAACAGACTCCTTCTCCATTTTTGCAACTTCTTCTCTGAGCTTAATTTCTTCTTCGGTGGTTTTCATATTTACATCAGAAGGTTCGTCAACATCTGCTAATATGGAATCTTTATTGAATTTTGCATATTCTAATTCTCCTTTCAATACTTTCTGAACCCCTTTTATATAAGCTTCATTTTTCCTCAAAGCTCTTTCTAATGAATCTGATTTTATGGCAAGTTCTGTCGCATTTCTTTTCAATTGGGATGAAGAATATCCTGGAATAAATTCGCGTAAAGGTGTAAAAGCAATAATAAAAGTAGTTACTAATATTAAAAATATACCGCCTAGAGTAAACGTTACAAAAACGTTCATTAAGTTGAGTTTAAATGAAAAAATTTCTTCAAAAGTTTCTTCATTCAAGATTACCAAGCGGTTTTTGATGAACAAATTTTTTCTAAAATTGAATTTTTTCTTAGTCATTTGGTTAATTATACAAGCAAATATAGTAATTAATCGTATTGCTGCTGTCTGACAAAAATGAGCAAACACAGCAATTTTAATATTTTATAGAATATTTAACGCAGTAAGTAATAAATATTTTAAACCAAAAACTCTTGTTGTTCGTATATTCTATATACCTTTGCGGTAGAATTTGAAAATCAATTTGCTTCGGCATTAATTATACAATCATGGGAAGATTAGGTCTTACAGAAATCCTTGTTATAGTAGGTATTGTGATATTACTTTTTGGAGGTAAAAAAATTCCAGAATTAATGAAAGGTTTAGGAAGCGGAATTAAGGAATTTAAAAACGCTGCTAAAGATGATCAAACAGCGCCTAAAAAAGAAGAGGAAGAAACTAAATAAGCATTTACAACCTTATTAAAAAATCCCAAGCTACAATGTAGTTTGGGATTTTTTTGTTTAATTTTCTTTTCTGAAATTTTATAAAATCATTGTCAGCTGAATTCTTTTTCTGTCCTCATCGACCTCAGTAACTTTTACATCAACATGCTGATGTAATTTTACAACTTCATTTACGTCGCTTACAAAACCAGCTTTCAATTGCGATATATGAACTAATCCGCTTTCTTTGATTCCGATATCAACAAAACAGCCAAAGTTGGTAATATTGTTCACAATTCCTGGTAAAATCATTCCCGTTTTTAAATCTTTGATTGATTTTACATTCGCATCAAATTCAAAAACCTTTGCCGATTTTCTCGGGTCCAATCCTGGCTTTTCAAGCTCCTTTATGATGTCTTTCAGTGTAAGTAAACCAATTTCAGGTGTAATATAGTTTTCGGCCTTAATAAGGGCTGTTTTTTCTTTGTTTGCAATTAAATCATTTACCGAAAGTTTCAAATCTTTTGCCATCTTTTCAACAACTGGATAAGCTTCTGGATGTACCGCAGAATTATCTAATGGATTTTTAGCATTGGAAATTCGAATAAATGCCGCACCTTGCTGATATGCTTTATCACCTAATCGAGGTACTTTTTTCAATTGCTTTCTATCTTCAAAAGGACCATTCTCTGATCGATATTGTACAATGTTTTCTGCCAGCTTCTCTCCTATTCCACTCACGTAACTCAGTAAATGTTTACTTGCAGTGTTAATATTAATTCCAACAGAGTTTACACATCGAATTACAGTATTATCTAATTCTTCTTTTAATTTCGTTTGATCAACATCGTGCTGGTATTGTCCTACTCCAATTGCCTTCGGATCAATTTTTACCAATTCTGCCAACGGATCTGAAAGTCGACGCCCAATAGAAACTGAACCACGAACCGTTACATCATAATTAGGAAATTCTTCTCTCGCTATTTTTGATGCTGAATAAACAGAAGCTCCTGCCTCAGAAACGATAAAAACCTGCAATGGTTTATCAAACGCAATTTTTTTAATGAAAAATTCCGTTTCTCTAGAAGCAGTTCCGTTACCAATAGAAATGGCATCTATTTGATACGCATTTACCATTGAACGGATTTTCTTGATTGCCATTGTTTCCTCATTTTGAGGCGCGTGCGGATAAATGGTTTCGTTGTATAATAAATCGCCTTTCTCATCCAGACAAACTACTTTACAACCACTTCTAAATCCTGGATCAATTGCCAGAATTCGTTTTTCGCCCAAAGGCGGAGCTAGTAAAAGCTGTCCTAAATTATTAGCAAAAACCTGAATTGAATTAGCATCGGCTTTTGCTTTTGCTTCTTGTAACGTTTCGTTTCCTATTGCTGGATTTAATAAACGTTTATAACTATCTTCAATTGCTAATTGCAAATGAGCTGTTGTACTGTTTTGTTTTTTAATGATAATTTCATCAATAACATCGTAAGCATCATCGATATCAACATCAATTTTCATTTTAACAAAACCTTCATTTTCAGCACGAAGCATAGCTAATAAACGATGCGAAGGCGTTTTAGTTAAAGGTTCTTCCCAATCAAAATACTGACTGAATTTTTGTGCGCCTTCTTCTTCAGCTTTCTTTTTTACAACTTTGGTTCCAATAGTTGCTTTTCGCTGATATAATCTACGAAGCTGTTTACGAACATAAATGTTTTCGTTAATCCATTCCGCAACAATATCTCGTGCGCCTTGCATAGCAGCTTCTTCGTTGACAACATTTTCATTGATGTATTGCGTCGAAATAAAGTCTACATCAACATCATTTTCAGACATTATAATTTTTGCCAACGGTTCTAAACCAAACTCACGCGCAACATCTGCTTTTGTTTTTTTCTTCTTTTTGTATGGAAGATAAAAATCTTCTATTTCCTGCAGATCAAAACTATGTTCTATTTTTTGTTTTAATTCTGGTGTAAGCGCTTTTTGTTCTTCAATTGATTTTAGAACGGCTTCTTTACGTTTTGTAAGCGTTTCATATTCTTTTTGAAGTTTTGCAATCTGTTCAATTACAACTTCATCAAGATTTCCAGTAGTATCTTTTCGGTAACGAGAAATGAACGGAATCGTACAATCTTCCTCTAATAATTTAACGGTATTTTGAATATTAATTGCAGCTGTTTGTACAGACTTGGCAATGAATTGAATATTAGTCATACTTTTAATGAAATAAATTCTTAATTATAAATTGATATAATTTACTTGTTAAATAAATTTAGTAACCTACCAATGATTCGGCTAAAATAATATCTTTGTTTTTAATTTTATACCAATGGAGATTTTATTACTGTATTTTTTATTTATAAATATCATTGTTTTTATTCTCGCTGGATATGATAAATATCAAGCAAGAAAAAACAAACAAAGAGTTCCCGAAAATACACTTTTTTTTCTCGAGGGAATTGGCGGAACAATTGGTTTATTAACAGCAATGTTAATCTTTAGACATAAAACGAGTAAAATGTCATTTATTATAAAATTCTCAATCATTTTTATTCTTCAAGTCCTTTTGATTTACCTAATAGTAAATAATAAAATATAGATATTAACAATGTTAATAACCTCAAAAAACAGGCATATAAAACTGAATTACAGTAATTTAAAAACATAAAAAACCGGATAAATTTTAAAAATATACCCGGTGTGTTTACTATATATTGGTGCAAAGCACCTATTTTTTTTGTTTTACGAACAAGCAATCTTATTTACTCTATTTTGATGTCTCCCGCCTTCAAAAGCCGTTGCTAAAAACGTTTCAACAATCTCTACAGCTTGCGGAATAGAAGTAAATCTTGCCGGAATACTCACAATATTAGCATCGTTGTGTAAACGTGTTAAATAAGCTATTTCTTTAGTCCAGCATAAACCAGCTCTTACTTTCGGGTGTTTATTAACAGTCATTGCAATTCCGTTACCGCTTCCGCAGATAACAATTCCAAAATCTGCTTTTCCTTCAGAAACATCATTTGCAACAGGATGCCCAAAATCAGGATAATCAACAGAATCCTCAGAATCAGTTCCATAATTAGTTACTTCATATCCTTTTGCTTTAAGCATTTCAACAATTGCTTTTTTATACTCTGGTCCTGCGTGGTCGTTTCCTATCGAAATTTTCATTTTTAATACTATTAAGTTGTGTTGTGCAAATTTACTCAATTAATAAATGTTTGCCATGAATTTCCCTAATTTTCACAAATTTTATACTTATTAACTTTAAAAAGCACTGCTCCTAATAGTAATCTCTATTTTAGAAATTAGTAAGCTGAAACCCTTATTTTACAACTATCTTACTATCAAATCCTTATCAGTTATCAACATTTTTAATAACTCTATAAGTATCTCATTATCAATAAAGAATAAACAGCTTTTTTGTTAAAATTTTAAAGTGTTAATAGCAATTCGTAATTCGTTGATATTCAATTAACTTTAAGTTAACATTATTTGTTAATAAGTTGGAAAAGAAAATTAGAAGTTTTTTTGGTCGTGTAAAAAAAATGCTTAATCCAAAACTGGAATTTAAAATGCAAGAAAAGTTTCAGGAATTTTTAGAAAAGTTATCAATATCAAAAATGCCATTTTCAACAAATATCAACATATGAACTTATCTACAAAATGAATTCATTTTCGGTTGTCAACCGTTGTTAATTAAAATACAAAAAGTCTTAAAAATTAAACTTTTAGCTCAAAATAACTATGTTGATAACTCAAGATAACTAAGAGAAACTTCATTTCAATACTTTTAAAAATAAATTTATTCGACATATTAACACACTATAATAACAACCAAATTTTTTTAAATTTTTAAAAATCTTTTTTGTTGTATTTAATATATGTTGAAAACTAAAAAAGTTTAAAAAGAAAAAAAATGAATTTAATTTGAAAAAAAGAAACTGTTTAAACGATTTTAAGAGGATTGTTTAAGTTGTCTAGAATTTCTTGAACTTGTTCGAAATCGTTTGGATGAACTTTAAGTTTGATTCCGCCAAGTGCAGCCGAGTACATTGGGACAACTGAAAGGGTCATTTCGTTTTCAAAAAAATATGGAATTTCTTCTTGTTCCAGTAAGTGTTTGAGAACTACCGTTTCGTGCTGATAATTGAATATAGCGATGGTTTGAAAGCTTTCCATTTTTGGTCTTTTTGTAAATGTACGAAAAGTTATATTTTTAATAATTCTAATTGTTAAAAAGTATTATCTAATATCTTATTTGTAATTTTAAGCCTTATAAGAAAAGATATATGAGTAAGAAAATTAGAAAGCCGATAAAAAATGAGAAGGATTTCTCTGGAAAAATAATAAAAATTTTATCGCAAAGCCCTAATAAACCATTCAATTATAAGCAAATAGGAGCAAAGCTCGAACTTGACGATACTAAAAGCAGAAATCAAATTATTAAGGATTTGAAAATTCTCGCTGCTTCAAAAAAGATTATAGAATCTGAACCTGGTAAGTATTTAATAAAAGCAATCAGTCAGGATTATTACGAAGGAACAATTGATATGACGAGCAGAAAAACGGCTTATTTTATTTGTCCTGATTTTGCTGAAGATGTTTTTATCCCGACTAATAATTTAAATCGTGCTTTAGACAAAGACAAAGTTAAGGTTTATGTTTATAATAGAAGAAAAGGAAAAAGACCTGAAGGTGAAGTAATTGAAGTATTAGAAAGAGATAAAACAGAGTTTGTTGGAGTTATTGACATTCAAACAAATTTTGCTTTTGTTTCGACTGCAAATCCTAAAATGTATACCGATATTTTTATTCCAAAGGATAAAATAGGTGAAGCTGAAAATGGAGATGTAGTTTTAGTAAAAATAGAAGATTGGCCTAAAAGAGCCGATAGTCCGTTTGGATCTGTAATTCGTGTTTTAGGAAAACCTGGAGAACACAATACAGAGATTCATGCTATTTTAGCTGAATACGGATTGCCAGCAGATTTTCCAGTAGAAGTAGAGGTTTATGCTCAAAAACTGGATACCTCAATTCAGGAATCTGAAATAGCAAAACGTCGTGATATGCGTGATACACTTACATACACGATTGATCCAAAAGATGCAAAAGATTTTGATGATGCATTGTCTTTCAAAAAGTTAGAAAATGGAAATTTTGAAATAGGTATTCACATTGCCGATGTTTCTTATTATCTTGAAGAAGGAACAATTTTAGATGATGAAGCTTATCAACGAGCAACTTCGGTTTATTTGGTAGATAGAGTAGTGCCAATGCTTCCTGAAGTTTTGTCTAATTTTGCCTGTTCACTTCGCCCGAATGAAGAGAAATATACATTCTCTGCTGTTTTTGAAATTTCTCCAAATGCACAAGTTATTAACCAATGGTTTGGTAGAACAGTAATCTATTCAGATCAGCGTTTTGCTTATGAAGAAGCGCAATATATCATCGAAACTAAAGACAATACTATTCCGGTTGATATTTCTATAACTGGAGATTCTTACGTAGTTTCAGATGAAATTGTAGAAGCGACTTTAAAATTAGATGAATTAGCGAAGATTTTGAGAAAGAAAAGAATGCAGAATGGTGCTATTTCTTTTGATAAAGTGGAAGTAAAATTTAATCTTGATGCAGAAGGAGAACCAGAAGGAGTTTACTTCAAAGTTTCAAAAGATGCCAATCATTTGATTGAAGAATTCATGCTTTTAGCCAATAGAAAAGTGGCTGAATATATTGGAAAACAAAAGAAAACGTTTGTTTACCGTATTCACGATGAGCCAAACGAAGATAAATTAATTGCAATGCAAGGTGTAATTGCTAAGTTTGGTTATAAAATAGATTTCCGTAACAAAGGCGATATTTCGAAATCATTGAATGCTTTGATGGAAGAAGTAAATGGTAAAAAAGAACAAAACTTAATTGATACTCTTGCGATTAGAAGTATGAGTAAAGCCAAATATTCGACAGATAATATTGGTCATTATGGTTTAGCATTTGATTATTACAGCCATTTTACATCGCCAATTCGTCGTTATCCTGACGTTATGGTACATCGTTTGCTGCAGTATTATTTGGATGGAGGAGCTTCTGTAGATGAAGAAACTTATGAAACTAAATGTTTACATTGTTCAAATATGGAAGGTTTAGCTACAAATGCTGAACGTGACAGTATTAAATACATGCAGGTTAAATACATGCAGGATCATCAAGACGAAGAATTCCTTGGTGTTATTTCTGGTGTTACTGAATGGGGAATTTATGTTGAAATCGTTTCTAACAAATGCGAAGGAATGGTAAGAATTAGAGAAATAAAAGATGATTACTATACTTTTGATGAAAAACAATATGCTTTAGTTGGAGCTACTTCAAACAGCATTTTACAATTAGGAGACGAAATTTATGTTAAAGTAAAAAATGCCGATTTAGTTAAAAAACAACTGGATTTTCATTTTTTACGAAGAGCTGAATAAATATTAATTAAAAAAATAAAAGTATGAGAAAGCTAATTATTGGAGCAGCAATTTTATTTGTACAAATGTCTTTTGGTCAAGTTACTAAAGAACTAGGAGATTTCGATTCGGTTAAAGTTTTTGATAAATTAAGTGTTAAATTAGTTCAATCTTCTGAAAACAAAATTGTTATTAAAGGAGCAAGAGAAGCAGAGGTTGAAGTTGTTAACAAGAAAGGTTTATTAAAATTAAGAATGCCTTTTCCTAAACTATTATCTGGTGATGATCTTGATATTACTTTGTATTACAGAAACATAGAGCTTATTGATGTAAATGAAGGAGCTTATGTTGCAAGTAAAGATCCTATAAAAGCAACTGTTTTTAAAGTGAGTGCTCAGGAAGGCGGAAAAATAAATGTTGATTTAGATGTTGATAAACTTAATGTGAGCTCAGTTTCAGGAGGTTCAATAACATTAACTGGTAAAGCTTCCAATCAAGATGCAAGTCTTGGAGCAGGCGGTTATTTGCTGGCAAGTAAATTAGCCACTTCTCAGACGAAAGTAAGCGTTTCTGCGGGCGGAAAAGCAGATGTTAATGCATCAACCCTTGTCGATGCAAAAGTGAGCGCAGGAGGCTCTATTTACATTTATGGAAAACCAAAGCAAATTAACCAAAAAACGGTTTTTGGTGGTAAAATTGAAGAAGTAAAATAATTTTTGATGATAAATGATATTCTGGCTGGACTGCCATGGGGACTTGTTCTAAGCTTTATGGTAGGTCCGGTATTTTTTGTTTTATTAGAAACCAGCATTACAAAAGGATTTAGAGCTGCAATTGTATTTGATTTTGGAGTAGTATTAGGTGATATATTTTTTATTGCCATTGCTTATTTAGGAAGTTACAGACTGATTTCAAGCTTAAAAGACAAGCCCGCACTTTTTATTTTTGGAGGCATAATTATGCTTTCCTATGGTATTATTTCTTTTGTAAAACTGAAGAAAGAAGAGAAAATTAATGATGAAGAAATTGATCGAGATATCTTAAAAAGAAATTACGGAAGTTTGTTTGTAAAAGGATTTTTACTAAACGTTATTAACATTGGAGTTCTTGGTTTTTGGCTTGCAGTTATTATTTCTGTAGGACCAAAATTAGAAATGCAAAATTCAAGAATGTTTACTTTTTTTACCTCTGTAATTATTACTTATTTGTTAGTTGACTGTATTAAAATTCTATTAGCCAAACAATTAAAATCTAAAATGACACCAACAAATATTCTAAAAATAAAAAAGGAATTAGTGTAGTTTTGATGGTTTTTGGTTTTGTTTTAATGATTCAAGGATGGTTTCCAAAAGAAAAAGAAATGGTTAAAAATGCTTTTGAGAATATTGAAAAGTAGTTTGTTAATAACCCAAAATTATAAAATTAAGCCTCTGAATTTCAGAGGTTTTTTTGTGTTTATAATGTTCGTCTGTAATTTTGTCAAAGTTTAAAACTTTGACAAAGTTGACAACAGTTTGTCATTTGCGACGAAGGAGAAATCTCCACAAGAAGCTCTATCAAGATTTGACAATTACTACGGAGTTAGTTGCGAAGATTTCTCCTTCGTCGAAATGACAAGATTGTGGAAAGTTTAGGCATAAAAAAAGAGATACATTTCTGTATCTCTTTTTGAGGCATCGTCCGGATTCGAACCGGAGTAGGAGCTTTTGCAGAGCCCAGCCTAGCCGCTCGGCCACGACGCCATTACTTGAACGGATGGCAAAAGTAACTAAAATCTTTAAATTTCAAAAGTTTAATGTAAACTATTTTAAAAAATTAGATTTTATGAAGAAGGAATTATTTTCTTTTTTCAGTCATTTTTATGGTAACTGTTTCAACATCACCGCCAATAGGAGGATTTACTTTTGAAACCCAAACAGTCGTTTTTTCTACAGATTCAATTTCTGCCAGTACACGAATTATGATTCTTTTCGCCACATGCTCTAATAAATGAGAACGAATTGCCATTTCTTCAGCAACAATTTTATTCAAATGAACATAATCAACCGTGTCAGCAAGATGATCGCTTTGTGCTGATTGTTGTAAATTTGCTTTAATTTTTAGATCAACAATATAATCTGATCCTATTTTTCCCTCTTCAATTAAACATCCATGGTAAGAAAAAGTACGGATATTTTTCAGTTTTATAACTCCCATTTTTTTATTGTTTCACGTTTAAAGTTTCAGGTTTTGTGCCACTTAAACAACTTTAAACCTGAAACCTGAAACCTTTTTTTTATCTTTGCTAAAATTACTATAAAATAATGGCATCAGAAGAGAAATCACTCAATTTTATTGAACAAATCATAGAGGAAGATCTAAAATCAGGTCTTTCACAAAGTAAACTTCATTTTCGTTTTCCACCAGAACCAAATGGTTATTTGCACATTGGACATGCAAGTTCTATTGCATTAAATTTTGGTTTAGGAATTGATTATCAGTCTCCTGTAAATTTACGTTTTGACGATACAAACCCTGAAAAAGAAGAACAGGAATTTGTTGATGCTATTAAAAAAGATGTTGAATGGCTGGGTTACAAATGGGCTGAAGAACGTTATGCTTCTGATTACTTTCAACAATTATACGATTGGGCAGTTTTATTAATTAAGAAGGATAAAGCTTATGTTGATAGTCAATCTTCTGAAGATATGGCGATTCAAAAAGGAACACCATCTACAATTGGAACAGATAGTCCATACAGAAATCGTTCTGTTGAAGAAAACTTAGATTTATTCGAAAGAATGAAAAACGGTGAATTTGAGGCTGGTACACATATTCTTCGTGCTAAAATTGACATGAAATCGACTAATATGTTGATGCGTGATCCTATTATGTACAGAATTTTACACAAGCATCATCATAGAACCGGTGATGCCTGGAAAATTTATCCAATGTACGATTGGGCACATGGACAAAGTGATTATTTAGAAGAAATCTCACATTCATTTTGTACACTTGAATTTTTGCCTCACCGTGAATTATACGATTGGTTTTTAGATCAAATTTTAGATGAAAATAAACTGCGTCCGAAGCAAAGAGAATTTGCAAGACGTAACTTATCACATACTGTTGTTAGTAAAAGAAAATTACAGCAACTAGTTAAAGAAAAGCATGTTAACGGTTGGGATGATCCTAGAATGTCAACTATTTCAGGATTAAGAAGACGTGGTTATACAGCTGTATCTTTACGTAATTTTGCTAATACAATTGGTATTGCAAAACGTGATAATTTAATAAATGTATCGGTTTTAGAATTCTGTATTCGTGAAGATTTGAACAAAATTGCACCTCGTGTAATGGCAGTTTTAGATCCGGTAAAAGTGGTAATTACAAATTATCCTGAAGGAAAAGAAGAGTTGCTAGAAGCTGAAAATAATCAGGAAGATGAGAATGCAGGATTTAGAAAAGTACCTTTTTCTCGTGAATTATACATTGAAAGAGAAGACTTTTTAGAAGAAGCTCCAGCTAAATATTTCCGTTTGACTTTAGGAAAAGAAGTACGTCTTAAAAATGCATATATTATTAAAGGAGAATCTGTTATAAAAGATTCTGAAGGTAATATTACGGAAATTCATGTTACTTATGATACTGATTCTTTAAGCGGAAGCGGAACAGAAGCAAGTCAAAGAAAAGTGTCTGGAACGCTGCATTGGGTTTCTATTCCTCATGCGGTTGAAGCAGAGGTTCGTTTGTACGATCGTTTGTTTACAGATGAAGCTCCAGACAGTTATAAAGAGAAAAATTTCTTAGATTTTGTGAATCCAAATTCATTAGAAATCGTAACTGGATTTGTTGAACCAAGTTTAGCAACCGCTAAAAATGAAGATAAATTTCAGTTTCAACGTTTAGGATATTTTACTATTGATAAAGATTCAACTGCTTCAAAATTAGTATTTAACAAAACTGTTGGACTTAAAGATGCCTGGGAAGAAAAAGGTAAAAAAGAAGAAAATAGTATTAATAATTCTTTAAAAGAAATCAACAAATATTTTAAATTAGAAAATTTAGCTGAACGTTTGGCAATTCGAGATGCAATAGGAGAGAACATAGCCGCTATTTCAAGTTTTTCACTTTTGCAGAATTCATTAAAAAAGAATATCAATAATAATAAGGCTTCATTGTTGTTTGCACTATTTATTTTGAAATATTCAAATTGGAAATCTTCGGATTTTGAAGAAGAGGATATTAAAAAATTATATACTATGTCTTTAAGAAGTGAATCAACTTATGTTAGATATAGAGCTCTTTTAAATTTAAAAAATATTGAAAACGAAAATTTAAGAAATCAGTTTGAAGACCAAATTTCAAAACTGCATTCAAATCCTCCAAAAAATGCATCGGAAAAAGAAATAGAAATTCTTGCCGAGATGATAAAAAAATAATATAATTATAATCTATTGAAAAGCGCTTTTTATAAGCGCTTTTTTTATTATTTATTTTTTCTATTAATAATTAATATTTTATAATTTTTATAGTATTAAAAATGACTTTCAAATATTAATTTTAAGCGGTTTTTAAAATTCTTCCATGTCAATTATCCTATTTTTAAAAAACTGTATAACAG
>NZ_NRQV01000017.1:0-87865 GCF_004119505.1 Flavobacterium sp. YO64
GCCGTATTAATACGGCAGGTTTTTTCTTTTTAGTTATTGTCACCCTGAGCTTAGTCGAAGGGTTTGAAGAGTAAAAGAGGCTTCGACTAAGCTCAACCTGACATTTAAATCACCAAAGCAAGAACTAATTACTTAATAATAATAATTTCTTTCTTAGAATGTATTTTCACAACTGTGTACGGATATGTAATAACCTGCATAACCATTGCATCTTTAGCAGGACTGTTTTCTTTTACAGTTATAATAATATTTTTATCTGTTTCCTCTACTTTATCAACTCCAATAGAATAACCTCCTGTATTTTTCTCTCCCATATTTAAAATAATATAGTTGGAATTACTAATATCAGTCTGTTTCATTTTATCAGCTAAAAGCGGATCATTTTCTAACATTTTGATTTCGTTTGGCTCGGTCAAAATCTCATAAAACTTAATATTCCCACCGCCGTCAGACTGCTCCGTTAAAATCTCATACAACCCTTTTGAATCTGATGTTTTTTTAACACCGCAGGAAATCAAAACAAAAAGGACTAAAACTGAAATTACTTTTTTCATTTACGCTTATATTACTTAAAAACTTTTACTCTTTATAATCATCTATTGCTTTTTGATACAAAGCTTCATACTTAGGCAAGATGTTTTTAATATCAAACTTCTTAGCAACCTCTAAAGCATTTAATTTAAATTGATTCAGAGTTTCATCATCTTTTAAAATTTTAATAGCATTGGCAGCCATTTCCTCAACATTTCCAACATTACTTAAATAACCAGAAACCCCATCAAAATTAACTTCAGGCAAACCTCCAGAATTACTTGAAATAACAGGAACTCCGCAAGCCATTGCTTCTAATGCAGCAAGACCAAAACTTTCTGTTTCTGATGGAAGCAAAAACAAATCGGTAAAACATAAAATTTTATCAATCTCGTTGCTGTTTCCAAAGAAGATTACTTTATCATAAATCCCCAATTCCATACACAAAACCTCTGCTTTTTCTTTCTCAGGACCATCGCCCACCATCATTAATTTAGCAGGCATTACTTTCTGAATATTATAAAAAATCTTAATAATATCCGGAATACGTTTTACCTTTCTAAAATTACTAATGTGGGTTATAATTCGCTCATCTTCTTTTGCCATTACATAACGATGACATGGTACTGTTGGATCTTTCTTTACTTTATCCAATTCAATAAAATTCGGGATTACCTTAATTTTATTTTTGATTTTGAATAGTTTCAAAGTATCATCTTTCAAACTCTGTGAAACTGATGTCACATAATCTGATTTATTGATACTAAAAGTTACAGCAGGTTTATAAAACGGATGATTTCCTACCAGTGTAATATCTGTTCCATGAAGCGTTGTAATCATTGGCAGATTAATTCCTTCATTTTTCAGCATTTGTTTCGCCATATAACCCGCATAAGCGTGAGGGATAGCGTAATGCACATGAAGAACTTCAATTTTATACAATTTTACCATATCGACCAATTTACTTGACAAAGCCAATTCGTAAGGTTGATAATGAAAAAGTGGATATTCTGGAACGTTTACTTCGTGATAATGAACATTCGGATTTAAAAGTGCCAGCCTAACTGGCTGACTATATGTTATAAAGTGTATTTCGTGTCCGCGTCTGGCTAATTCAAGGCCTAGTTCTGTTGCAACTACACCACTACCTCCAAATGTTGGATAACAAACTATTGCTATTTTCATGTATAAAATTTAATTCTACGAAAATACTCAAAAATACTGTTTAATTCCCCTTTTCAATTGTTAGATTTTTGACAAAATTAGATTAATTCTAGTGAGTTTTTTCTCTAGAAGCAGAACTACATCAACCAAAAGAAACTCCAGTCCCGCTGTACGCTCTATCTTTTTCTGTCTAAAAAAGCCAGAAAAAGGATACCGCTACCATCGGGGCTAGATTAGACGTTTTTGTTTTTATAAGAACATGCTTAAACCAACTTTGACCAACTTTTGCAAAAACCTGAAACCTGAAACCTGAAACTTGAAACTTGAAACTTGAAACAATAAAAAAAAAGGCACGAAACCTACATTTCATGCCTTTTAAATAGTTTATAAATTACTATTAGAAAAATCTGCTGTGCCAGCTGTCGGCAGCAGGAACTTCCCATGATTCATTAAATTCTTCGATATTGTTTACCAAATTATTGAAAACAATTGTGTTCTCAGAAACTGATTTATCTTTTACCATTTTCTTGAAATCAATTAATGGTTTATGTGCTATATGTTCTCCAAGCTTAAAAGTAACATTCATTTTGTCCAACAAATCAACGTTGTATTTTTTCTCTAAGCCTTGAATAAACTCAACCGAACTATCAATCGAGCAACCTGTCGCAGCTTGCACTTCTTGATTTACAGCCAGTATAATAAAACGATTGTATTTAAGTAAAAATGAAGCTTCAAGACTTGTTCCGTGTGCAGCCCATTCTTCAACAAAAGCTTTCAAATCGGTTTCGATTTCAGAAAATTCTTCCTCAGAAAATTTTCTGTTCGATTGGTAAATCCAAACTCTAGATTCACCAGGTAAATTTTCAAAAGGTATATACATTTTAATTTTAGATTTTAGATTGTTGATTTTAGATTTTAGATTTTTAAGATTTAACCTTAGAATCTTAATAACTTAGAACCTCAGGTTATAAATCCTGTGCATTAGCAATTAATTCTGCAATATCCAGCACTTTTACCTGACCTTCTTTTTCTTGATGTTTGATACCATCTGTTAACATTGTATTACAAAAAGGACATCCTGCAGCAATAATATCTGGTTTCACTTCTAAAGCGTCTTCTGTACGTAATACGTTAACTTCTTTATTTCCTGGTTCAGCATCTTTAAACATTTGCGCGCCGCCAGCTCCGCAGCATAATCCATTTGCTTTAGAACGCTTCATTTCGACTAATTCAACATCTAACTTTTGAATTAAATCTCTTGGAGCTTCATACACTTTATTTGCTCTTCCTAGATAACAAGGATCATGAAAAGTTATTCTTTTTCCTTTAAATTGACCACCTTCTACAGTAAGTCTTCCATCATCTATTAATGATTTTAAGAATTCCGTATGATGAATAACTTCATAGTTTCCACCTAATTCTGGATACTCGTTTTTTAAAGTATTAAAACAGTGCGGACAAGCGGTAACAATTTTCTTTGCTTCATATGCATTCAAAACCTCAATATTCATCATAGCTTGCATTTGAAACAAAAATTCATTTCCAGCACGTTTTGCAGGATCACCTGTACAGCTTTCCTCTGCACCCAAAACTGCAAATGAAACATTAGTACGGTTTAATATTCGTACAAATGCTTTTGTGATTTTTTTTGCTCTATCATCAAAACTCCCAGCGCAACCTACCCAGAATAAAACTTCTGGCTGTATTCCCTGAGCTAGCATTTCAGCCATTGTTGGCACTACTAAATTTTCTGACATCTCTTTTTGTTTAATCGTTGATTTGTTTAATTGTTTAATCGGCAACTTGATCGAATCCTAAGAACGATTAAACGAATTGACGATTAACCGATTAAACTATATTTTTAATTTTCGTTTTTCCAATTCAAACGGTCCTGCTGGCTGTATTGCCAAGGAGCACCATTATTTTCAATATTAGTCATCATTGCATTCAATGACATTGGTGCAGCACTCTGCTCCATCACTAAATAACGACGCATATCCATAATAATAGACAACGGACTAATATTAACAGGACATTCTTCTACGCAGGCATTACAAGAAGTACAAGCCCACAATTCTTCTGGCGTAATATAATCGTTTAATAAAGTTTTATTATCTGGTACAAAAACACCATTATTAGCGTCGATATTATTTCCTACTTCTGTTAAACGGTCTCTTGTATCCATCATAATTTTACGTGGAGACAATTTTTTACCTGTTTGATTTGCCGGACAAGATGACGTACAACGTCCGCATTCTGTACAAGTATAAGCATTCAACAACTGAACCCAATTTAAATCTTGAACATCGCTTGCTCCAAACTTACTTGGAGCTGCATTCTCATCAACAGGAGCAGCTGCAAATGGATCTGCATTTGGATCCATCATCAATTTCACTTCTTTTGTAACAGAAGCTAAATTATCAAACTGCCCTTCTGGATTTAAATTTGCAAAATAAGTATTAGGGAAAGCTAAAAGAATGTGTAAATGTTTTGAGAAGTATAAATAGTTCATAAAAACTAAAATACCCGCAATATGCAGCCACCAAAAAGCTTCAAACAATAATGAAACTAATTCGTTTGACATTCCATTAAAGATCGGAGCAATAAACTGACTTACTGGAAAACTTCCTGCTTTATGAAAATGAGAAAATCCTCCTGGAACATTCTGCAAATGCAAATCAGAAGCATTCATCAATAAAAACAAAAGCATCAAAACAGTTTCAAAATACAAAATGTAATTGGCATCGCTTTTAGGAAATCCGTTTAAGTCAGGATTTATAAAACGCTTAAGTCTAATAACATTTCTTCTAATCCAGAAAACTACAACAGCAAAAATTACAAGTATTGCCAGTATTTCGAAAGAAGCTATTAACACATCATAAACCACACCTAAATAAGGCGCAAAGATTCTATGAGTTCCAAATAACCCATCTATAATAATTTCAAGTAACTCGATATTAATAATTATGAAACCTACATATACAAAAATATGAAGTATTCCAGCTACAGGGCGTCTCACCATTTTTGACTGCCCAAGAGCAATCATTGCCATGTTTTTCCAGCGCGCTTTAGAATTATCCTTTCGATTTACATCTACTCCCAAGTTAATGTTTCGGATGATCTTTTTTACGCTCGCTGTAAAAAAACCAAAACCTACTATAAGAAGTATGGCGAACAAAATATTATCTAAATAACTCATTGCAATTATTTTTTATCAGTTGAATTCACATCTTCAGCAGGAGCTACATAAGGTTTGTTTTTCTTTCCAAAAAGAGAAACGTTTACGTAACGCGTTGGGTATAAACGAACGTCCTGTAATAACAATTCAAGTTCCTTTGAAGTTTTTGCAAGGTTATTATAAAGAGCTTCATCACTTAATAATTTACCCATAGTACCTTTTCCAGAATTTAAATTAGCCATAATACCATCAACTTTAGCCAAAGTTTGATTTAGGTTTCTAACTGTTTTTCCTAAATCGGCTTTGTTTAATGAATCTGATATTTTATTAAAGTTGCTTGACATTTTATTAAAGTTTGTCACAACTCCATTTATCTGACCTTTATTAGTATCTAAGATGTTATTGATACTTCCTGAAGCTTTATGGAACTGCTCCATTGTCTGACTTAACTCAGCCAAACTTTTCTTTAAATCGTCTTGCGTTTTTTTATCTAAAACATTGTTCAATCCAGTTACCAGATTGTCAATATTTAGAAGCATTTTATCTAACTTTTGCGTAATTGGATCAATTTTACCGCCTAACGAATCTGTTAATCCTAATTCAACAGCAGGTACTAATTTCTGACCATCTTCTGCTGGATCTTTATCTGCAAGATTTGGTACAATTTTTATCTGTTTCCCTCCAATCAAACTTGGAGAATACAAGGCTGCAGTACTGGTTTTAGAAATTGGAAAATCTGTTTTTAATTGTAGTTCAACCAATAATTTACCAGTTATTTCATCAATTGTGATTTTATTTACTTTACCAATAGAAAGTCCATTGATGGTAACAGGTGCTGATGCTGACAAATCCTCTACATTGTCGTATTCGACATATAATGTTTTGTAATTTGTAAAAAGGTCTCTGCCTTTTAAAAAACTGTAGCCCCAAATAAATAATAAGATTGACGCGATGACTAAAATAGCCGTTTTAATTTCTCTTGTTAGTTTCAAAATTCTAAGTGTTTGTACAAAAATAATATAAATATTCGAACTAGGGCTTATTATTTAATGGCGTCTTGAATGCTGATTTTTTCACCATCACGATTCGCAATTAAAAATGCAGCTCCATATCCCTTACTCTTAGCTTCTTGCAAATATTTCTTTGCAGTTTCATAATCTGAAGTTTCTTGGTAGAAATATTTATAAATATTGTTTTCGTATAACATGGTTACATTATTCAATCCTTTAAAATTTTTAGCCTCTAAAGGTGTTTTTTTGATGCTGGCAATTAACTGTACTTTAAAAAAAGTGCCTTTTGGGGCATTTTTTTTCACTGCAGCAGATTCTACAACTTTATTCTTTGCCGGAGTAGATGTATCTCTAACTGGTCGAGCCTCTATTACTTCAGGAGTTCCTGAACCAAAATACTCTCTTTTATAGCTCAAAATAGCTTCTGCAATTGCTTTGGCAATTTCATCTTGTCCTTCTTCAGAATTCAAAATATTTCCTTCGGTTGTATTAGAAATAAATCCTGTTTCAACTAAAACTCTTGGCATATAAGCTTTATGAAGTACCATAAATGGCGCCTGTTTTACTCCGCCTTGTCTTAATTTTTTTCCAAGTTTTTCAAAATTATCTTCGATTTTACTTGCAAGCGAAATACTGTTATCTAAATACTCTTCTTGCATTAAAGTCATACCAATCATAGATTCTGGAGAGTTTGGATCATAGCCTTCGTATTTACGTTTGTAATCTTTCTCTAAAGTAATTACGGAGTTCTCTTTTTTTGCAGCCTCTAAGTTTGATGCAATTTTACTCAACCCCATTACATACGTTTCTGTTCCGTCTGCCGCTGTATTTTTGTTAGCATTACAGTGTATAGAAACAAAAATATTTGAATTGGCTCTATTGGCGATATTGGCTCTTTCTACTAAATCAATAAAAACGTCAGTTTTTCGCGTGTAAATAACATTAACATTAGGATTAAGCTCTAAAATTTTTCCAACTTTTAGAACAATTGCTAAGGCGATATTTTTTTCGATCCGTCCGCTGTAAACAGCGCCAAAATCATGATCTCCATGTCCTGCATCAAGTGTCACCTTAAAAACGTTAGCTTGACTGTAAGCACAAAAAGACATTATTGTTAGAAAAAAAGTAAAGATTACCTTAATTTTGCTCAATCTATTCATAAATCTAAAAGTTAATTTTAATAAAACGCAACTGCTATAATTTTTATAATTGATTATTTTTGCCAAAAAATTATATGTAAGTTTGACATGTCAAAAAACAAGCCATAATTTTACAAAAATAGCATTTAAACCTTTGCACACAAACTTATTTAATATCGTTTTATTATCATTTTTCCTATCTGCAGGATGTGGTAAATTATATTCACAAGAGATAAAATCCAAAAAAAAGCCTTTGCCTGCTGTAAAACAAACAGATAAGCCTCAAATTAAACCCATTGATACTATTAAAGTAGACAGCATTAAGCCAACTAAGACTTTTTTAGACGGGAAAGTAAAATACAAAGCAAAGGATTACGCCAAAATAGATCAGAAGAAAAAAATCATTACTCTTTATAATGAAGCTGAATTGTATTATAAAGATGTTGAACTAAAATCGGGTATAATTGTACTTAATTATGAAAAAGATGAAGTTTATGCAGGTCGAATAAAAGATTCTGCAGGTGTATTAACTCAATATCCAAACTTCAAACAAGGAGCAAGCGAGGTTCAACCCGATTCTATACGCTTTAATTTTAAAACAAAAAAAGCCTTAATTTACAACTCAAGAACAGAACAAGGCGAATTTAAAATAAAAGCAGCTGTTACTAAAAAAGAGAATGACTCTGTTTACTTTTTAAGAGGCGCTCGCTTTACAACTGCTCAAGATATTGACAATCCTGAATACTATTTTCAAACTAATAAAGTAAAATTTATTCCAGGTAAAAAAGTTATTACCGGTTTAACCAATATGGTTATCGCAGATGTTCCTACGCCTCTAGCTCTACCTTTCGCCTACTTTCCGATGAGTCAGGAAAAAAGTGTTTCTGGTATTATTATTCCAAGTTACAACGACTCAAATACTCGTGGATTCTCTTTACAAAACGGAGGTTACTATTTTGCTTTAAGCGACAATTACGACTTAACGGTTTTAGGAGATTACTATACAAATGGGAGTTACGCTATGCGATTTGAATCGGCCTATGCGACACGATATAAATATCGAGGAAACGTTAATATTCGTTTTGAAAACCTTATAAACAGTGAAAGAGGATATCCAGATTATTCTAAACAAAACATCTACAACATTCAATGGTCGCACTCAAAGGATACAAAATCAAATCCTAATTCGAGTTTTTCTGCTTCTGTAAATATGGGTAGCAGTAAATACTTTAAGCGATCTATCAATCAGGCCAACATAGGATCTAACTTAAATAATACTTTAAGTTCGTCTATTTCATACAACAAAACATTTAATACAATTCCAGGTTCACGTATATCGTTGTCTGCTACGCATCAGCAAAATACACAAACCGAGGACATCATTATGACACTGCCTAATCTTCAAGGTAGTATTGATCGTGTTTACCCTTTTGTTGGAAAAGACGGGGTAAAAAAAGGTTTTATAAAAAACATAAACTTACAATATAATGTAACTGGAAAGAACGAATTTAAAACAACTGATTCTTTATTCTTTAAACCGCAAATGTTTAAAGATGCAAAAATTGGTATGCAGCATTCTATTCCAATCAGCACAAACTTTAAAATATTTAAATACTTTAGCGCTGGAGCTTCTACAAATTACCAAGAAACTTGGGTTACCAAAACAATCGAAAAGAATTACGATGTAGATAAAAGTGCGGTTGTAGATAAGACTGTAAACGGTTTTGACTCTTATAGAACTTACAACTTCAGTACTAATTTAGGTACAACAATTTATGGTACGTTCAATTTTGGGGCCGATAAAAGAATTCAGTCTATTCGTCACGTTATGAGACCAAGTATTACTTACTCTTATACGCCGAGCTTCGAAAGATACTACGATCATTATACTGTTGATGCTGCAGGAAAGATTTCTACAGATGAATATTCTCGTTTTGCAAACGGTATTTACGGCGCACCTGGAAAAGACAATTCTAACATAGTTGGTTTTTCTTTAAGCAACACTTTTGAAGCTAAAGTACGAGATCGTGACAGTACAAAAACAGAGCCCAAAAAAATAATGCTGTTAAACAATTTAAACTTCAGCACAAGTTATAATTTTAACGCAAACGGTAAAGAAACATTGGCATTTCAGCCTATTCTTGTAAGCGGTGGAACACAACTTTTTCAAAACAAAATGAATGTCAATTTTGGAGCTGTTTTAAACCCATATGCAATTGATAATGCAGGAAACGTAATGAATATGTACAACATTGACAATGGAGGAAGTTTATTTAGAATGACCAGTGCGAATATTACAATGAATTACTCTTTTTCGAATAAAGGAGGAGATAATAAAGAAAAAAACAATCAAAGTCAGCGAAATGGTGGTCGTAATGACGATTTATTTGGTACAAATACAGACTTAAATGACAGTCGAAACAGCCAATTTGCAAACGAAAAAGATAACGATAAAGATGTAATTACAGAGTTCTTCAGTTCAAAATTACCTTGGGACATGACGCTTGCTTACTCATTGACATACTCGAATGCCAACAGAGAGAATAAAATAACCGGAAACTCAATCATGGTTTCTATGAACATGGATATTACACCTAAATGGAAAGGCGGGGTTTCAACTGGATTTGATTTTGTTCAAAAGGGAGTTACTTTTACGCAATTTCGTTTTGAAAGAGACTTGTTAAGCTGGAGAATGGCTTTTAACTGGTCTCCTATGGGAACAAACTCTAACTGGAATTTCTTTATCGGAATTAAATCTGGTATGTTGAGCGATATTAAATGGAATAAGCGAAGTACTTCAAATCGATAAGCCATTTTCTTAATTGTTTTATCTTAATTAGAAGATCTTAATAATTACTATACCAAAATTGTTTAAAAACAAATAAGTATCTACATATGAAAAAAATAATCTTTACAGATAAGGCTCCTGCTCCAATTGGACCTTACAATCAAGCTGTATTATCAGGAAACACACTTTATGCATCTGGACAAATTGCTATAAATCCAGCATCGGGTGAACTGGTAACTGACAACATCAATGATGAAACAAAACAAGTAATGGAAAATATTGCTGCTATTCTAGAAGCTGCAGATATGACTTTTGAAAATGTAGTTAAAGCGACTATTTTTATTATGGATATGAACAATTTTGGCGCAATAAATACTGTTTACGGTTCTTATTTTAACGAAAAAACCGCTCCAGCACGTGAAACGGTTCAAGTAGCATGTCTGCCAAAAAATGTAAATGTTGAGATTTCTATAATCGCAGTGCAATAGCATCTAATAATAATTGTGCCGTTGCTTCGTTTGTTGCCAGCGGCACATTATGTACGTCGCAAACGCGAATTAACATATTAATATCTGCTTCATGCGGATGACTGGATAAAGGATCTTTAAAAAAGAAAACCATTTTCGTAATTCCTTCCGCTACTCTGCCTGCAATCTGCGCATCACCGCCTAAAGGTCCAGAAAGCATTCTTTGGGTTTTAAATCCCGCAGCTTCAGCTTTTCCTCCAGTAGTTCCTGTTCCAATAAGTTTTATTGACTCATGATGTAATACATCACTATTTTTAATCAAAAAGTCGATCAAATCAGCTTTCTTGCCATCGTGAGCAATGATTGCAATTTCCATAAATCCAGAACTATTGGTTAGCAACATGGTAAGCAATTAATCCATCAATTGGTCTTCTTAAAACGTTCCCTAATTGAAGTTCATATTTATCAAAAGTTTCTTGTAATTCATCTTTTAGATAAAATGCAATAGAACCTACAAAATGCACAGGAACTTCTTTGCAGTTATCAAACTGTTTGATATAGTTTTTAACGAAAGATTTCATTCCTTTGAAAATAATTTTTCTGCAGAATTCTGTGTCTTTGTGTTTGATTAAAAACTTTGCAAAAGTTGCCAAATAAGCATTTGGATTTGGTTCTTTGTATAGTTTGTTTTTAATAAAATCAGGATCAACGTCGTACTCTTTTTCAAGCTCTACAGCTAATTCTTTTGGCATTTTATTAAAATAGTACTTTCTAATTAATTCTTTTCCAAAAACATTTCCACTGCAGTCATCCATTAAGATATACCCTAATGACTGCACTTTTTGATGCAATACTTTTCCATCAAAATAACTGCAGTTAGAACCTGTTCCTAAGATAGAAACAATTGCTTCTTCACCTTTTGGTGTTGTTGCATAAACGGCAGCATAAGTATCTTCTTGTACGTCAATAATTGCATTAGTGAAATAATCCTGAAAGATCAGCTTTAAAGCTTCTTTCATTCTGTCAGTTCCACAACCAGCTCCGTAAAAGAACAAATGGGTTGCATTTTTTTTATTTTGCAAAATATCAAAACGATCGTTTAATCTTTCAATGATTTCCGGAGCGTCTAGAATTTCAGGATTTAATCCTAAGGTTTGTGTGGTGAATAATACTTTTCCATTATCATCAATTGCAATCCAATCGGCTTTAGTAGATCCACTATCAACTATTAATTTCATTTTATTTAGTTTTTGGATTAGTTTTTCTTCAATAAACTATAAGTGTATTTTTTACAATAATTAAAGACGAAACAAAATAAGAAAATCCCGTTATTTTGACATAACGGGATTCTGCAAAAATATATAATATTATTTTAAACCTGCAATATGTACAGATAAATCGATCAATTTGCTTGAGTATCCGTACTCATTATCATACCAAGATACTAATTTGAAGAAAGTAGAATTTAATCCGATTCCTGCACCAGCATCAACGATTGAAGTTCTTTTATCAGAAATGAAATCTTGAGATACAACTGCATCTTCAGTATATCCTAAAATACCTTTCATTTCGTTTTCAGAAGCTTTTTTCAATACAGCTAAAATTTCTTCGTAAGTAGTTTCTTTAGCTACTTTTACCGTTAAATCTACTACAGAAACGTCAGCAGTAGGAACACGGAAAGACATTCCAGTTAATTTTCCATTCAAAGCAGGAATTACTTTTCCAACTGCTTTTGCAGCTCCAGTAGATGAAGGAATGATATTGATTGCAGCAGCACGTCCACCTCTCCAGTCTTTTCTAGAAGGTCCGTCAGCAGTCATTTGAGTTGAAGTAGTTGCGTGAACAGTAGTCATTAAACCTTCAACGATTTCGAAATTATCGTGAATAACTTTAGCTAGAGGAGCTAAACAGTTTGTAGTACAAGAAGCATTAGAAACAACTAAATCAGTAGCTTTTGCAGTTTCGTGGTTTACTCCCATTACAAACATTGGAGCATCAGCTGAAGGAGCAGAAATGATTACTTTTTTAGCACCACCTTTGATGTGCTCATTTGCAGTTTCGATAGTTGTAAAGATACCAGTACATTCTGCAACAACATCAACATCAACTTCATTCCATTTTAAGTCAGCTGGGTTTCTTTCTGCAGTAATACGGATATTTCTTCCATTTACATACAATTTTCCTTCTTTAACTTCTACAGTTCCGTTGAAACGACCGTGAACTGAATCATATTTTAATAAGTAAGCTAAGTGATCTACATCTAGCAAATCGTTGATTGCTACCACCTCTACATTATCTCTATTGAAAGTTTCTCTAAAAACGATTCTTCCGATACGTCCAAATCCGTTTATTCCTAATTTTACTTTTGACATTTTACTAATTTTTTGCTTTTGTTTTTATTACACTAATTTAAAGTCTAATTTCCTCACAATAAACTTCATTCCTTTTTTTAAACTTTGTCTTTTATAATTATGTAGACATGATGTCTGACACTCTCAATAATTCTCTATCAATCTCAGATTTACCTTTAATTGCCTGTTCAAGCGGAGTCAACGACACTTTGTCTTCTTTAAGACCAACCATGTAGTTTGATTTTCCTTCAATTAAAGATTCTACTGCTTTTACACCAAGACGACTTGCCAGTACACGATCAAAACAAGATGGTGAACCACCACGCTGCATATGTCCTAAAACAGATACTCTAACATCGTACTCAGGTAAATTAGCTTCAACGTAGTCTTTTAATTCAAAAACGTTTTTACCAATTTTATCTCCTTCAGCAATAACAACTATACTTGATGATTTTCCTGATGCTTTACTTTTTTGAAGAGAGTCTAATAATCTATCTAAACCTAAATCTTCTTCAGGGATAAGAATTTCCTCAGCACCAGCACCAATTCCGGCATTAAGAGCGATATGTCCTGCATCTCTACCCATAACCTCTACAAAAAACAAACGGTTATGTGAACTTGCAGTATCTCTAATTTTATCGATACAATCTACTACTGTATTTAATGCCGTGTCATAACCTAATGTATGACTTGTACCATAAATATCATTATCAATTGTACCAGGAATTCCCATTACAGGAAAACCATATTCTGCATTGAAAATTAGACCTCCGGTAAAGCTTCCGTCTCCTCCAATAACTACTAGAGCATCAACTCCAGCTTTCACTAAATTTTCGTGTGCTTTTTTTCTACCTTCTGGTGTTCTAAAATCAACAGAACGAGCAGATTTTAAGATCGTTCCTCCTTTATTTACTATATTATTAACGCTTCGAGGGCCCATTTCTTTAAAATCGCCTTCGATCATTCCTTGATAACCTCTATAAATTCCTATGCATTCTATATTATGATAAGCACATGTTCGAACAACTGATCGTATTGCAGCATTCATTCCTGGTGAGTCTCCTCCTGAGGTAAGAACACCTACTTTTTTTATTGTTTTTGACATTATTTAAGTATTAAAGTGTAAAATTAGCAAACATTCACCACTTTTCGGGTTCTGTTTATTATAAATTAGTAAAATATGTTAAATTCAAACGTTTTCGTTAATAAGTTTTTTGACTGGAAAAATTTCATTTAAAATAATAAAACTCTCTTTTTTTAATTAATTCTTTAAAACTAACAATAGCCAAATGAAGTGTTACAAAAAACACATAAACTCTATTAAGCTGAAAAATTATTAATTGTCTAAAATACGCATAAAAAAACCCATTATATAAATAATGGGTTGAAATAGCATTTTTTTAACAATCGGCTAAAAATCGTTATCTGGAATTAATCCTTCACTGTTATTTTTAGGCTGTGTTTTTTTCTCTTCTTCTTTTTGAGATTTCTTTTTATCTTTTTCAGCTTCTTTCTTATTCTTCTCTGATTCTTTTTTGTTGGTAAAATTAACAAAGTCAGGATTTAAATTAGAATCTTGAAAATCATCAGAGTTTTTAATGGCTCGTTCTAATTTATGATTTTTAAACATTTTGTTTACTAATTCGCTAAAAGTATCAAAATCGACTTCGTACGAAATACCAACTCCTTGTGTATAACCAATTCCCTGCCCGATATAATTAATATCATTCTCCTTGTTAAACAAACGAAGATTCATTGATCCGTCATCATTTACGCGATACAAAATTTCAATATCACCTACAATTGCAGATTCATTAACACCACCAACCGGCACTCCTAACTTACCATTGATTGTAATTCTTTCGTTGATCTGAGAAGATATATTAGCTACAAACTGACCATCGGCTTCTTGCCCCAGCCTTTTATCTGCAGAAATATAATTTAAATCGATATTAACCTTATCATTGTCTGATTTTATAATTCCGCCTAATAAACTCGAAGCGGTTTCTGTCAACGTTCCAGATAAATCACCTTGGCTAAATCCGTCTGTACTCATAAACGAACCTGTAGACAATAAATAAAGCGCTTGTGTTTGACGAATATCTTTATCATCTAACTTATATTGAATTTCAGATTTTAGCACGTTACTTACTGATGGAAACTGAATATCAAAATTAGGCTCTGGACTTGCTAAATCTCCTCTTAAACCAATAACTACTTCTACTGGTACTTTTTTATTAAATGAAGAGGTATTATCAAGCAATACCGCAGGATTTGCTGATGTTTTATAAACCGCTTCAAGATTCAACTGCGCTTTCATTGGGTTTCCTTCCCAAATAATAGATCCTCCTTTTTTAACAGAGAATTTTTTATCGATTAAACCGCCGTATTTAAAATTATAAGTTCCTTCGTATGCCTGGAAATCTCCCCACATATTAAACTTACCAAGTGTATTAATCTTAAACAACAGCGATCCATAACCTTTCCCTTTCATTCCATGTCCGGAATTTCGATCTAGAATTACTTCAACTTCAGCATCTGGTGTAATATCAAAATCAAACTCCAACTCTAATCCGTTGTAGTTTTTTACTCTTTCGACAATACCATTTTCTAAATTGTACTTTTCTTTTGGCGTTACAAAATGAATCCAGCTGCTTTCTCCTACGCTTTGCGAATTGTTTATAGGAATTTTGACTTCGGTGCCTTTTTCAGATTTAGCGTCTACTTTAATAAACAAACCATCTACAGGGCCTTTTATACTTGCAGTTCCGTTTATAAAAGCTGTTCCAAAATACGCCGCATCTTCGCTGTCTTTTGTATCCAGCGCCAATAAACGTTTAGAAGTTATGGTTAAATCTAGTTTCCAATCTCCAAAATTATGATGCTCAATTGTTCCATTAAGCAATCCTTTTGTTCCAAATTTAGTGTCCGTCAATTGATTGTTTCTGAACAAGAATTTCTCATCTGTTAAATCAATTACAGTTCGATCACTAAGTTCATAATCGGTATTTAAGTACGGAATTGTCATTCCTGCTTTTTCAACATAAAGTCTTCCGTTGATTTCAGGTTTCTTCAAATTTCCTACTACTGCTGCATTTCCTGAAACTGTACCTCGTACATTCGACAAAACATCACCGCCAACTTTTCCTAAAGTCGCAAGGTTAAATCCTTCTAACTTTAAACTTAAATCTAAAAACGTTTCTTTATTTTCTATAGCAAAAGTACCATTTGCTCTAAACGACTCCGCAAAACCATTTACAATAGAAGAATTTATAGTAAACTTTCTAAAACTTTCGTCACCAGCAATATCAAATTTTAAAGTCCCTAAATCTATTTCATTTAGATTCAGCTTATCAATCGAAATTGTTGCGGTGGGTTGATAAACATCTTTATTCTGCTTGTAATTTATATTACCGTTCAAATTACCTTTAAATACAAACTTCGAATTTAAAGGCGTAATTTTATTAATATCAACGTCTTCAAAATTCAAAACCAGATCTTTATAGTCTTTGCCTTTTATAACCCCATTTAAATCAATTTTTTGATCTTCATGCGACAGAACTATATTGTCAAAGGTGAAATTCTTGAAAAACTGATCAAAAACGATCTGATTATCTTTTTCTGAATTTTCATTTAAATACCATAGATAATCTTTGAACTTCATTTCAGATTTCTTAATCCCAACAATGTTATTCTTGTTTTTATCAATGGTATGGAACAAATCCAAATTAAAGTAATCCTCTCCTTTTTCTCCTCCTTTAAACTCAGACCTTACAAACAAAGTATCTTTTGCGGTAACGTTAATTAAATTAAAGTCGCGTATTTTATAATAAGGCGTTTTGATACTGTCTAATTCTACGAAAGCATTATACAGTGCATTTTTATTATCAACGCTGACTCTTATATTATCAAAAGTATTTTTGGCCGCTGTAATTTGCTGTGAATTAAACTTAAATTTAAACTCATTCTGATCAGCATCTATTTTACCACGAACGACAGTACTCGAGTCAATTTTCATTTCCGGATACAGCATTTCGACTACCTTATTATATACATGAAAATTAAAGCGTAAAAACTGTCCTTTATTTACTTTATAAGGTTTGTAATTGGTATATAAACTTCCTACAGAATTCATAACCAATTTATCTAACTGATCGAAACGAAATTTACCTACTATTTCTCCATCAACAACGTCGGTAGAATTAATTGTTATAGTACGAAGCTTATTTTCATCAAACCCAGAATTTATAGTAACTTCATCAAAAATATAAGTCGATTTTGGATTTTGATAAACGGCATCTTTGATAAAAATATTTCCCTGAAGATTCTCAATTGAATTTCCTGTAACTTCGACAATGGCATCTCCTTGAAAATGAGAAATTGAATCGTCTACAAACCTAAGTTTTCTTAAATCGGCATTTTCTACATTTATGTGAAAATCATATTTACTCTCACGTTTGCTTAAATCGACAATACCGTCAAAAGTCAAACTCAAATTTGGATCATTTACAGAAACCTGTCCTTTATAATATGGCAATTTAAAATTCCCGTTTACCACTATGTTATTATAGGTGTACTTATTGTAATCTAGTTTTGCAATATCACCTTTTATCTTAGTATTTAAATATTTCTCTGTAAAACCTACACCATCAACATCTATATTTAATGTTGTTTTACCAATATCTTTTCGGTCTAATAATGCACCTACATTAAAATTATCTAATACAATATTCCCTGAGTAAGATGCTTTGTCGATAAAATCCATATTATTCATATGCAGATCGACAACACCATTACCAAGATCTGTTGCCATTTTAAAAGCAGCTTCTAAATCTGTAGTCGAAACTTTGGCTTTCCCGACAATATTGAACTTGCCTATTTTTTTAAGTTCTTTTGGCAGTTTTTTGCCTAAAATCTCGGGAAGTATAACTACTAGATTATCGTAACTCGAAATTAATTTATCGAACTTTCCGTTCATAGAAAACTTTTGCGTCTTGCTTCCTAACAGATTTCTAAAATTAATATTTCCAAAAATTTTAGATCCATTAGAATCGCTAAGTCTAAGATGATTTAAATTCAGATTATTTAAAGGCCCTTTTATTTTAGTTCTAACTCTAAAATGCTGATTTTTTCCAAGTCCGTCATAAAAATAACGAATATCGTTTGAAGCAATCGAAGACGAATCTAAAGCTACATCAAACTGAACTTTATCTGTAAAATCAAGAAAATCGGTGATTTTATAATTCAAAATTGCTTTTCCGTAAATCCACGATCTCTTTGTTTTTATGGCTAAATTTTCAACTTTTATTTGTTTTTTGGTATAACTGAATTTACCTGCAAAGTTTGAAACATATAAACCTCGATGATCTAAAAAAGAAAATCTATGAATAGTGGTATTTACATCAGGACCATACAACTTAAAATCGCTGATATAAGCATTCAGCTTTTTAAAATCTAGGAATCTTGGTGTATTTTTATTTTCATCAATAACCGAAAAATTACCATTGGTGATATAAGCATTTCGAGCTGTTAAGAGAAAATGCTTATCAGATTTCGGCGTTTTTTTTCCCGTTTCAAACAATTTAATAAATTTATTAATATTGTTTTCATTCTCATTTTTATAGGTTTTCAAATTAAAAATCAAACCCGTTAAACGAAGATCTCCAAAAATTAAATCGCCGTCAAGCAATCTTTTAATGCTTAAAATATCTGTAGTAATAAGATCAGAATAGATTAAAGTCTTTTTATGATGATCTAAAATCAGGACTTTTTTAAGTTTTACTCCGCCAAAAATATTGATTGCTGTTTTCTCTACACTGATATTTGTTTTAAAATCAGTATTCAGAGTTTCAGTTATATATCGTGCGATTTTTGTTTGTACAACAGGCAGCGACAATGTGATAGCAAGTACCAGCAAAAGTAAAATTAAGCCAATCAGGGTTCTGGATACTATTTTCTTAATTCGTTTGATAACTGCTTTTTATTATTGTTTTTGTATTAATTTATTTTGAACAGACAAAGGACGACTGTTTTGATAAAAATTCTTTAATTTTGGCTTCTCCTTACAATCAAAGAAAATTGAAAATTTGATTTGTCAAATATAATTCAAAATTTGTGCCTTTATATGCAAAATCCAGAGGTTTTTATTCTTGCCATCGAAAGTTCATGCGACGATACTGCGGCCGCAGTTTTACATAACGACAAAGTACTCTCAAATGTTGTAGCGAACCAGTTAATTCACAACCAATATGGCGGTGTTGTTCCTGAGTTAGCTTCGAGGGCGCATCAGCAAAATATTGTGCCTGTAATTGATGCCGCACTTCGTAAGGCAAATGTACAAAAAGAACAGCTAACTGCGATCGCTTTTACACAAGGTCCGGGTTTAATGGGATCATTATTGGTTGGAAGTTCTTTCAGTAAATCGTTAGCATTAGCGTTAAAAATTCCTTTAATTGCTGTAAACCATATGCATGCCCATATTTTGGCGCATTTTATAGACGAAGAAGGTTTTGATAAACCAGAATTTCCATTTCTAGCTTTAACAATCAGCGGCGGACATACTCAAATTGTAAAAGTAAACGGCTTTTTTGATATGGAAATCATCGGAGAAACAACTGATGATGCTGTAGGAGAAGCTTTTGATAAAAGTGCCAAAATTCTTGGTCTTCCTTATCCCGGCGGACCTTTAATTGATAAATATGCCAAAGAAGGAAATCCAAAAGCATTTGCATTTACCAAACCAAAAGTTCCGGGATTAGATTTTAGTTTCTCAGGATTAAAAACGGCAATTTTATATTTTATTCAGAAGAATAAACTTGAAAATCCAAATTTTATCGAAGAGAATCTTAATGATATTTGTGCTTCAATACAATATACTATTATTGAAATTTTGATGGACAAATTAAAACTTGCTGTCAAAGAAACAGGAATTAAACAAATTGCAATTGGCGGAGGTGTTTCGGCAAACTCAGGTATTAGAACCAGACTTAAAGAAAGTGAAGGTAAATACGGCTGGAAAACTTTTGTTCCAAAATTTGAATATACCACAGATAATGCTGCAATGATTGGAATTGTAGGTTATCAAAAATACTTATCAAAACGTTTTGAAACTTCTGCGGTGGTTTCAAAAGCGAGAATTCAATTTTAAATTATGCAGTTATTTTACAATCCTGATATAGACGAAACAACAAAGAGTTTTTCTTTTGATAAAGAAGAAAGCAAACATATTATAAAAGTTTTACGCAAGAAAGATTCGGATATTCTTCATGTTACAAACGGTTCGGGTTTATTGTTTGAAACCGAGATAACTTTAGCTTCTGATAATAAATGCATTGTTGAAGTACTTTCTATAAAAAAATCTCCAGAACCAAAATTCCGCTTACATTTAGCCGTTGCGCCAACTAAAATGAATGATCGTTTTGAATGGTTTTTAGAAAAAGCCACCGAAATTGGAATTCAGGAAATTACGCCAATCATATGCGATCGTTCTGAAAGAAAAGTGATTAATTTAGAACGTTTTGAAAAAATCATTTTATCGGCTATGAAGCAGTCAAATGAAACTTTTCTTCCAAAACTAAATGATGCTGTTTCTTTTAAAGAATTCATTAAACAAAAAAATAAAGGTTTGCAATTCATCGCGCATTGTGAAGAAACAGACAAAAGATCTTTGAAAGATGCCTTAAAACCAAACGAAGATGTAACTTTATTAATTGGTCCTGAAGGCGATTTTTCGGATAAGGAAATTGCGTTGGCTATTGAAAATAACTTTCAACCAGTAACTTTAGGAAATACTCGATTACGAACTGAAACTGCTGCAGTTGTAGCTTGTCATAGTGTTGTATTTTTTAATGAAGTTTCAAACTAATTGTTATTCAATAACTATGAAAAAAATATTTCTTTTATTTTTATTCGTTTCTATTTCTTCTTTCTCTCAAGAAATTGCTTTGCTTAAATACAGCGGAGGCGGCGATTGGTATGCAAATCCAACATCACTTCCAAACTTAATACGATTTTGCAATGCGAACATTAATACTAGAATAAAAGCAAAACCATCAACTGTTGAACCTAGTAATCCTGATTTACTTTCGTATCCATTTGTGCATATGACTGGTCATGGAAATGTAGTTTTCAGCGATTCTGATGTTACTAATCTTAGAAATTACTTAACTGCTGGAGGTTTTTTACATATTGATGACAATTATGGAATGGATCAATATATTCGAAAGGAAATAAAAAAGATATTTCCAAATAATGATTTAATCGAAATTCCTGCTAATCATCCAATTTTTCAAAAACCTTATCCTTTTCCAAACGGTCTTCCTAAAATTCATGAGCATGATGGAACTCGCGCACAGGCTTTTGGAATTTTCGTCGAAAATAAATTAGTTTTATTATACACTTACGAATGTGATTTAGGTGACGGATGGGAAGATGCAGAAGTACATAATGATCCCACAAATGTTCGAGATAAAGCGCTAAAAATGGGCGCTAATATCATCAACTATATTTTTACCAATTAAAGACTAAAAAGTGCAGCTTACTCACGAAGAAAACCAATTTGAAAGAAAAACATTTCCAATAACTTTGGTTTGCGATCATATTTATTTTCAGCAAAATATTGGTTCTCTTTTTAGAATTGGTGAAGCTTTAGGAGTTGAAAATATTATTTTCTTAGGCAAGGATATTCCTTTGACTCCAAGAAAAATTAACAAAACCTCACGCAGCACACATCTTCACGTACCTCATACTATTATTGAAGAAACTTCTGACTTAATCACTTTTCTGAAAGAAAACAATTTCGAGATTATCTCACTTGAAATCACAAGTACCAGCAAACCTTTAAAAGAAGTTCAAATTCCTAAAAACCAAAAAATTGCACTTATTATCGGCAATGAAATTAATGGAATTTCTGATGAGCTTCTAAAAATTTCACATCAAATTGTGCACATAAATATGTTTGGAAAAAACAGCAGCATGAATGTTGTGCAAGCTGCAAGCATAGCTTTATACGAATTTACTTCATAAAAAAATATTTAACATTTTTGTAAGAACTAGATTATACAAGGGCTTGTAAAATTCTGACAAAAAAATTGTTATATTTTTTTGGCCAAAACATCATTTTGTTATAAAATTGCGACATAAATAACCAAATTTAATTTTTTATAACAAAAACCCCAAGTATTATGAAAAAAGTTATTATTACCGCAATCACAGCATTAGTGCTGTTTTCATGTCAAAACGACCAAACTGAATCCTCAAATTCAGATACAAGTGCCGTAACTCGTCGTGCTTGTGCTTCACAGGAAGTTTTAGACGCTCAATTAAAGGCAGATCCTATGTTAGCCATTAGGATGAATGAAATTGAAGCCTTTACCAATCAAAAATTACTTACAAATCGTTTAGTGAATGGCAAAATCGAAATTCCGGTTGTTGTGAATGTATTGTACAAAACCGCAGCACAGAATATTTCGAATGCACAAATTCAAACACAAATCGATGTTTTAAACAAAGATTTTAATGCACAAAATTCTGATTACGGAAATGTTCCTGCTTTATTTTCAGGAGTTAAAGCCAATATAGGAATTACATTTGTTTTAGATCAAGTAATCAGAAAATCAACAACTAAAACTTCTTGGGGTACAAATGACGCCATGAAAAAAACGGCTCAAGGCGGCATAGCACCAACTTCTCCAACCACAAAACTTAATTTATGGTCTTGCGCAATTGGAGGCGGAATTTTGGGTTATGCACAATTTCCCGGCGGTGCTGCGGCAACTGACGGAGTTGTAATTGATTCTAGATATTTTGGTTTATCCGGAGCGGCAAATGCACCATTTAACCTTGGCAGAACTGGAACTCATGAAGTGGGTCACTGGATGAATTTACGCCATATTTGGGGAGATGCAAGCTGTGGAAGTGACTTAGTAACTGATACACCAACACACAATACTGCAAACTATGGTGTTCCAGCATATCCGCATTACAGCACATGCACAGGAACTCCTGTAGAAATGACAATGAATTATATGGATTATGTTGACGATAATGCCATGTATATGTTTTCAGAAGGACAAAAAAGCAGAATGGCTGCTATTTTCCTTTCAGGAGGACCAAGAGCGGCTTTTGGAATCTAAAACAAACACCATATTTACAAAACAAAGAGTGAGATGTTATCATCTCGCTTTTTTTTGTTTATCCAAAATTTTCAAAAGCTTTTTCCTATATTTATCATCTAAAATTTAAATATGGTGACGTCAAAAACTATTTCAAACGGAATTTTAAGAGCTTTAACTACAATCTTACTTGTAGGTGCGGGACTCTATTTTTTATATGAAATTCAAAGTGTTATTGTTTACTTATGTATTTCTTTAATACTATGTCTGATTGCAAATCCGTTAGTGCAGTTTTTGAAAAACAAATTAAAATTCAGCAATTCATTGGCCGCCACTACCACACTTATCCTTTTTGTATTAGCCTTAGTGGGTTTTATTTTACTATTTGTTCCATTAATTATTTCACAAGCCAATAATTTATCACTGCTCGATACTAACAACTTGCAGCAGCAGTTTATTGCTACAGAAAAAAGTATTGAAAGTTACTTTAATATTCAGCATGTAGATTTGAATAAAGTTTTAAAAGAATCTAAAATAACTTCGATGTTGGATTTAACCTATTTTACGGGATTCTTAAACTCTCTTTTTAGTTTTATGGCAGATATGGGTATGGGATTCGTTTCGGTATTTTTCATAACTTTTTTCTTCATTAAAGATCAAGATGCCTTTAAAGTTTCGGCAAGAAAAATTCTGCCTGACACTAATGAAGATAAAATTTTAAACTCAGTTGCCAAGATAAATCATTTTTTAACCCGTTATTTTATTGGTTTATTACTTCAATTAACGGTCGTATTTATTTTGTATTTTATTGTGCTTCTTATTTTTGGCAACAAAAATGCATTTGTAATTGCTTTTTTATGTGCAATTTTAAACATCATACCTTATATAGGACCAATTATAGGTACTATACTGGCGGCATTATTAACTATGATCAGCTTAATTGGGCAAGATTTTCAATCGGAGATTTTACCTACGACAATATATGTAGTCATAGGCTTTTTGCTTGTTCAGGCCATTGATAATAATATCAGCCAGCCTATAATTTCATCAAAAAGTGTAAATTCGCATCCGTTAGAGATATTCTTAATTACGGTAATCAGCGGTATCACTTTTGGAATCGTAGGAATGATTATTGCAATTCCATTTTTTACGATGGTGAAAGTAATCTTAAAAGAATTTTTCCCTGACAACAAAATTGTCTCCGTATTAACTGAAAGAATTTAGCATTGAACTTTTCGATTTTAAACAAAAATATCCAAGAATTTATTACTCAAAATACTGGTGTTTCTATTAGTAAACTTGCGCTTCAGAAAAATCCTTTTCCTGAGGTTGACTGGATAGCAGTTTTAAATCAAATCGAAGCCAGAACTAAAGCTAAAGATAAACTGCCAACCTGGTTCTCAACTGAAAACATTATTTATCCAAGCAAGGTTTCTGTCGAACAAACCTCATCAGAAAAAACGGCTGAATATAAAGCTTCTTTAATTTCTGGTAAATCTTTAATTGATCTTACGGGTGGTTTTGGAGTTGATGATTATTACTTTTCTAAAAAGTTTAAAGTTGTTGCCCATTGCGAAATCAATGAAGATTTATCCAATATTGTAAAACATAATTTTGAACAGCTGAAAGTTGCAAACTGTGATTTCTACGCTGCTGATTCTGCAGATGTTTTAGAAAAATCTGAAATAAAGTGGGATTGGATTTATATTGATCCTTCTCGCCGAAATGATGCCAAAGGCAAGGTTTTTATGCTGAAAGACTGTTTGCCAAATGTTCCAGAATCATTAGACTTTTATTTTGAAAAATCGAATTCTATTTTAATCAAAACGGCTCCTTTACTAGATATTTCTGCTGGTTTATCTGAATTAAAATTTGTAAAAAACATTCATATAATTGCTCTCGAAAACGAGGTAAAAGAATTGCTTTTTGAAATTCACAATCAGTATAAAGGCAGTATCACTTTAAAAACGGCTAATATTTTAAAGGATAAAATTGAAACCTTTGATTTTGTCTTGGATGACGAAATGGATTTTATGCCTTATGAATTGCCTAAAAAGTACATTTACGAACCCAATTCGGCAATAATGAAATCTGGCGGATTTGATGAAGTAAGCTCGATTTTTAAGATTGGCAAACTGCACAAGCATTCGCATTTATATACTTCTAACGAATTAATTGATTTTCCAGGGCGTACTTTCAAAATAGAAAAAGTGATTCCGTACAGTAAAAATGATATGAAAACAGAGCTTGTAAACGAGCAGGCAAATATTACCACTAGAAATTTTCCTGAAACGGTAGAGAACATTCGAAAAAAATGGAAAATAAAAAATGGTGGTAATAAATATTGTTTTTTTACAACTGATAAAAATGATAACAAAATAGTTTTAATTTGCAGAAAAATAATTTAAAATGAAACACTTAATTACACTAACCTTTTTTTTATTAACCTTTACTGCATTTGCACAAAAACCATGTGAATACAGTGCTAATGTTACCGATTCTATTGGAACTTATAAAATAACTAATGAATATTTAGTAAGCGAGAAAAACTTTGGAGGTACTTCCAGCTACATCTTCTTTTCACTGGCGCAAACGGATGGTCTTCCAACTTTGAACATGCAGCTGATTCAAAAAAGTAAAGATTTTATGAAAGCCAACTGTTTTGATAAAAACTCAAAAATATTTTTGCAGTTAGAAAATGGTAAAATTGTTACTTTACTACATATCAATCAAGAAAACTGCGGCACTTTACTTCGCGATGATAAAGGTTTTGACAACCGTGTTAATACAGGAATTTTTATGTTCATGAAAGATAACTTTGAGGAACTGAAAAAATCACCAGTTTCAATCATGAGAATTAAGTACTTGACTAATATAGACGATTATATTGTAAAAAGCGAGTTGGTTTCTGAAATGAACGGCAAGACGTATCAACCCAATACTTACTTTATGCAAAACATAAGATGTGTTGAATAATTAATTATTCACAATTCCAATTTTGATTAGAAACAGGGTCTTTGAGCCCTGTTTTTAAATTATAGTGCCACCATTCTGAATCGAACGGATTGAATCCATTCTGAATCATTATTTTTTTCAGAAATTTTCTGTTCGATTTTACTTTTTTAGGAAGTGTTGGAAAGCTGTGGCTTGCCTCAAATCCAAAGTAATCAAAAGAAGTCCCCATTTCTAACTCTTTGCCATTAGAATCAACTAATGTAATATCTACAGCTCCTCCTCTATTATGAATTGATCCTTTTTTTGGATCTGCAACATATTCAGGTTTTGGAACAATCTCCCACATTTTTTTCTGAATCGATAAAGGTCTGTAACAATCAAAAAGCTTAATTCTATAGCCTTTTTCGATAAAATCTTTATTGGCCGCAATCAAGGCTTTAACCGTTTTGTAACGCAGTAAACATTCTGCACAATCGTATACTTTTGCTTTCAAAAAATTGTCTTCGGTCGCATATTTCATATCGTACACAAAATCTTTGCTATAGTCTTTTAAATTTACAAAAGTTGTATCTGCAACTTCTTTGGGACTTGCATATGTTTCGTTTTGAGCATTTGCAGTTATTACTGAAAAAAAAGCGATTGCAAAAAGAGTTTTGGTTAATTGTACCATGAGTTTTAAATTTTGAAAAAATGAAATTACTCAAAAAAACGCCAATCTCCTATTTAATCGGTTTTCTTCCTAAAATATTTTACATATGAACCATTGGATGTAATTACTTTGTCTGTACCCTTAACATGGGTGATAAAAGAAATCAACACATAGAAACATAGATTTTTCTTGCACAACAAAAAATGTAAAAGAGAAATATATTCCTTTAACATAGCCAACTCTGTGTGTTTAAAATAAGTGAAACGCCTTTTTTGAGAGTACAAAATCTATGTTTCTATGTGTTAAAATTAATTTCACACAACGGATTAAACATGAATACAATTCCAAGATAAATATGAATTTAAACAGCAAAAAAAATGCGTAAAAGTCAGAGACCTTTACGCATTTTATTAGAAATAGCATTAAAGAAGTTTTTAGTTTATTCCTCCTCCTAAAGCTTTGTACAACAATACTTGCGAGCTTACATTTTTAAATTGTATGTCTACAAAATCAAGTTCTGCTTGCAGCATGTCTTTTTGTGCGTTTATTATTTCCAGATAATTGGCATAACCGCTCAAATACAAATCATTTGACACATTTACTGCAATTTCGAGATGTTCAACTTGTTTTGACTTGTATTTTAAAACATCTTCAAACGCTTTTGTGCGATACAATAACGCACTCAATTCATTGTACGCAGTCGTGATCGAATTTTGATATTCTAAAAAGCTTATTTCCTGTCTGCGATTGGCAGTAAAAAATTCATGTTTAATTTGTCCTTTATTAAATATTGGTGCTGTAATTCCGCCCAATAACTGCCAAGCAAATGATCCGCTGTCGAAGAATGTTGCAAAAGAAAATGAATTAAGACCAACATATCCTCCTAAGTTTACGGTTGGAAAAAAAGCAGCTCTCGCCGATTTCGCATCTGCTTTTGTTGCAAGCAATTCGAAATAAGCTTGTGACACATCTGGTCGATTATGTATGATTGAATCAACACTCATTTTTTGATTCAGTACTTCAAGATGTCCTGATAGAAAATCTTTGCTTCTGGTTACTTTACCTCCGTATTCACCTAAAAGAGTCAGCAGAGCTTTTTCCGTTTGATCTATACTAAGGTTCAATTCTTCGGCTTCAGCCAAAATACTATTGTTTTGAGCATTAAATTGCTGTACAGCTAATTCTGTTGCTTTACCAACTGCACGCTGTGCCGAAACAATATCAAGGGCACGCTGCTGTGTTTTTAAGTTTCGCTCATAAATTACTTTTTGTTTATCGAGCGCAATAAGCTTAAAATAAAGCTCAGCAACATCGCTCAATAATCTTGTCTGCAACAATCTTACACCTTCTTGTGATGCAAGAAATCTTTGTTGAGCAGCTTTTTTTCTGTTACTTAATTTTCCCCATATATCAGCTTCCCAAGATACTTTTCCTCCTAAAAATAAATTAGGAGTTACATCTGTATTAATTCTTTGTTTTTCTGATATATTCTGCGAGAAATTAGTATCAAAGTTTCCTACGCCATCCATAGTATATTTACCATAATGTGTTCCTGAAACATCAGCACCAATGTCAAACGAAGGCAGTAAAGCTAATTTTGCCACTTTTAGATGTGAATTTGCAATGAGAATTCTCTGCTGCATTGCCAAATAATCAGGATTCTGAGCTACTGCTATGTCTAACAATTTTTCCAGCTCTGGATCTTTAAAATACGATTCTGTTTTTAGCGGTGTAAATGTCTGCTGGCTGTCTGTTGTTTTTGGATTTGAGACAAAATTTTCAGGCAGTGTTTTTACCTTCTGCTGCTCTGCCTCTTTCGGGGCAGAACAGGCAGAAAGTAACATTAAAAACACAACTACAAGTACATATTTTGATTTATTCGTGATGAGATATATTGACTCTGTATGTTTAAGAAATTTTCTAAAATTATTTTTCATTGTTTTCATTTATTTATTCCAAGCTTTTTCAATTTTTGCAAACAGGATGTAAAGCCCCGGAATGATTACCAGTCCAAAAATGGTTCCTATTAACATTCCCCCTGCAGCTGCAGTACCAATAGATCGGTTTCCAATTGCACCAGCTCCAGAAGCAATACACAATGGTATAAGTCCAGAAATAAAAGCAAATGAGGTCATCAAAATAGGTCTGAAACGTAATCTTGCACCTTCAATTGCTGCTTCGGTAATTCCCTGCCCTAACTTATTTTGGGCAATCGCAAATTCTACAATCAAAATGGCATTCTTGGCGAGGAGTCCTATAAGCATGACTAAGGCGACCTGAGCATAAATGTTATTGTCTAAGCCCACTGCCAGTAATGCGAGGTACGAACCAAAAACTCCTACTGGTAAACTTAAAAGCACTGGAAACGGAAGCAGTAAACTCTCGTATTGTGCGGCAAGTAATAAGTAAACAAAAAGGATACATAAGGCAAAGATGTAAATGGTTTGATTTCCTGATAGAATTTCTTCACGCGTCATTCCAGACCATTCGAGTTCGAATCTGCTTGGCAGCTTTTCGGCTGCGATTTTTTCTACTGCTGCAATGGCTTCTCCAGAACTAAATCCTTCAGCTGGCTCACCATTGATCATCGCTGACATATACATATTATAACGGGTTAAAACTTCTGGACCGTAAACTCGTTCTAGTTTTATAAATGTTGAAAATGGCACCATTTCGCCTGCATCATTTTTAAGATACATGTCTAGAATACTTTCTGGATTTTTTCTAAACTGCGGACTTGCTTGTACCATTACTTTATACATTTGAGAAAAACGAATAAAGTTTGTGGCATAAAATGATCCCAGCATGGTTTGCAAGGTAGACATCGCATTGTCTACAGATATTCCTTTTTTGGCCGCAAGATCATAATCAATATGTATTAAATACTGCGGAAATGTAGCATCAAAACTGGTAAATGAATTTTGTATTTCTGGCGAAGCATTCAATTCTTTAATAAAGTTTTTAGTAACTGCATCAGTATTATTGATGGTTCCTCCAGATTTGTCAAGTAAACGCAATTCAAAACCACTGGTGTTACCAAAACCGGGAACTGTAGGCGGTGCAAAAACTTCGATTTGAGCATCGGCAATACCTTTTGTTTTCTGCGTAAGCATTGTAATAAATTCATTTACAGAAATGTTTCGATCTTTCCAATCTTTCAGGTTTATCATTCCCATACCGTATGAAGCTCCTGCAATTTCAGTAACGATACTGTAACCTGCAAGAGTTGTTACGTTGTCAACTCCATCAATTTGTTTAGCGATGCGAGTTACTTCATCAAGTACTTTTTCGGTACGTTCTACGGTAGCTCCTTGCGGTGTAGTTACGTTTACATACACCATTCCCTGATCTTCAGAAGGTATAAATCCTGAAGGTAAAAACTTCGAAGTTCCCCAAGTAAGGAAACAGAACAAAACTAAAAGTCCGATAGTCATAGAACTTCTGTCTGCAAATTTTGACAATACTCTGATGTATTTTGAAGTAATATTGTCGAACCACGCATTAAAACGAATAAAGAAACGATCTAATAATGATGTGTTCTTTTTATTTGGATCATGCGGTTTAAGCATAATGGCACACAAAGCTGGTGTTAATGTAAGGGCATTAATTCCTGAAATTACAATACTAATAGCCATAGTAAGTGAAAACTGTCTGTAGAAAACCCCAACAGGACCGCTCAAGAATGCAACTGGTATAAATACGGCTGCCATAACAATGGTAATCGCAATAACGGCTCCTGTAATTTCTTTCATTGCACTAATTGTTGCGGGTAGAGGCGCCATATGTTCTTCGGAAATTTTAACATGGACGGCTTCTACAACTACAATGGCATTATCGACAACGATTCCTATGGAAAGTACTAGGGCAAAAAGGGTAAGAAGGTTTATAGAGAATCCCATCATCGACATAAAGGCAAATGAACCAATTAAGGCTACAGGTACTGCCAATACTGGTATCAACGTAGAACGCCAGTCTTGCAGGAATATAAAAACAACAAAAGCTACTAGAATAAAGGCTTCTATTAATGTTTTTAAAACTTCATCGATTGAGGCATCAAGAAAACGTGATACATCATAAGCAATATTATAATCCATTCCTGGAGGGAAAGACGATATTTTCAATTCTGCCATTTTTTCTTTTACGCTGGCAATTACTTCAGAGGCATTCGAACCTGGTCTTTGTTTCAACATGATTGAAGCCGAAGGTTTTCCGTCAGTCTTAGAAACCATTCCGTAACTCATTGCTCCAAATTCGATATTAGAAACATCTTTTAATCGCAAGATTGTTCCATCTGAATTGGCACGAAGCGGTACTTCTTCATACTGCTTAGGCTCAAAGAATTTTCCTCCGTATTTAATTACATATTGAAGCTGATTGTCAAGCTGTCCTGATCCCTCTCCAACTTTACCAGGAGCTGCAGAAATGTTTTGTTTTTGCAACGAGCTTATCACTTCGTTTGCCGAAATATTATAAGAAAGCATTTTTTGCGGATCCAGCCATACACGCATCGAGTATTCTTTCTGTCCCATAATCTCAGCACGACCTACTCCATCAATACGTTTTAATTCCTGAAGAATATTAATATCTGTAAAGTTGAAGATAAATTGTTCGTCCTGCGTTTTATCTGTACTTGTAATATTTAAGTACATCAACATACTATTTACCTCCTTTTCGGTGGTTACTCCGGCTCGTATTACTTCTTCCGGAAGTTCGTCTAGTATGGTTGTTACTCTGTTTTGAACGTTTACGGCGGCAAGATCAGGATCTGTTCCTACTTCAAAGAAAACCTGAATTAAGGTTAAGCCATCATTTGAGGTAACAGTCGACATATAGGTCATCCCTGGTACACCGTTTATAGCTCGTTCTAAAGGTAGTGCCACAGCATTGGCCGAAACTTCGGCATTGGCACCTGTATATTTTGCCGTTACGGTTACAGACGGCGGTACAATATCTGGAAACTGCGTTATGGGTAATTGAAACAAAGCCAATAACCCCAAAAGTACTATCATCACAGATATGATTAGTGACAATATTTTTCTTTTGATAAACAACTCTATCATTTTATATTTTTTTAGTAATAATTATGTAATGGCTTATAAGCTTACACTTTGTGCGTCTCTAATGTTAATCTTATCTCCATCTCGAAGTGATTGGGTTCCTTCATGTACAATAAGATCGTTCTTTTTTAATCCTTTTTTCAAAATGTAAACATCATCAAGAGTGCTTCCAATAACAATATTGGTCATTTTTACAATTCCTCCTTTGTCCACCACAAACACGAATTGCTTGTCTTGGATAGAGAAAACTGCTTTTTGCGGAATTAAAACGACATTGGTTCTTGGCTCAGAAATAATCAATTTTCCAGATGTTCCGTGTTTGATAAAACCTTGCGGATTATGAAATTTGGCTTTGTACTGAATTGAACCTGTTTGTCTGTCGATTTCTCCATCGGCTGTTTTTAATTCTCCTGTTTGACCGTAAACCATACCATTTGGCAATACTAATTTTATATCTCCTTTGGTATTAAGGCTTTTATCTGCCATCATTTGAAAGTAAATATTTTCAGGTATCGAGAAATAGGCATATACATCGTCTAATTGTGAAACTGTTGTCAACAAAGAGCCATTTTCTACTAAACTTCCTTCTTTAAATGGAATACGATCTACAGTTCCGTCAAAAGGTGCTGTTATGGTTGTAAAACTAATTTGCTGTTTGATCGCTTTTCTCTCTGCCGAAGCATGAGCAACTTTAGCATTTGCTGCATCGTGTTTTGCTTTTGACAATTCTAATTCTTTATCAGCAATTACTTTTTTATTAAAAAGAGTTTGTGCCTGCTCCAATTCGACTGTAGCAATTCGAAGGTCTGCCAATGTGCTTTTATAAACAGCTTCAGCTTTTAAAAGTTGTATTTGAAGTTCCACGTCGCTGATCTTAAAAAGAATTTGTCCTTTTTTTACTCTTTGTCCTTCGCTTACATAAACTTTATCTAGTAATCCAGGTATACGAACATGAATTTCGACATTATTTTTAGCATGTACATCAGCAACAAATCGATTTGAAACGATGGTATCTTTTACAGTTACCTTATATACAGGCAGTGTTTTTATATTTGCGGATTTTTTTTCGGCTTTATCTCCGCAAGAAGCTAGAAATAAAACAGAGAATGCGTACAAAAGGAATTGTTTTTTACTAATGCTCATAATTGTTTTTTAAAAATTACATAAATATACTGGCTCCCTATATTGATGTATAGGGAGTGGTAAATGGGTTAAATATTGAAAATAGGGAGTTTATCGTATACTGCTTATTCTTTTGAACAGTACCGTTTTAGGGCATATTTTTATAGCGCAAATACCTTCATAAATAGATATAAAGCGGTATTGCAGAAACTTGTTTCTGTCTATAAAAATAAAAGGGAATTGGGAAATCTAGAAAAGCTGGTACAAATGAAGATGTGTATGACGCTGAATTTGATATATGTTTGCTATACCATAAATCAAGCTGTCTTCAAAGACCTTAAAATGTACTAACTTGGTAAAAAATAAACTTTTTAAAATATTGCTGTCTGAAGAGACTGCACGAGATTTCATCTTCTTTTTGACTATAAAATGTATATCCAGATCTTTGGATATAATTAGTGCTGAAGGTAAAACCTCTGGTATTTCTGATGTAGAAAGAAAATCCTGACCATGACAAACTGAAAATTCAGAAGGGTGCTTAAAGTACTCTGCACTGCTTGTAAAAGTGAGCAGAAAGAGTAAAATAATACTTATGAACTTAATTTGTTTCATGAACGCAAAGCGAAGGATTACATATTTGTTGTTTGAAAAGGCTGTGCTTTTCTTGATGGTGGGCCAAATATAGTAATTTGAAAAGTAACCAATTCTTAAATTTTTCCAAAAAAAGCAAAATACCTAAGTCAAACACGGTTTTTTAATGAATAAGCCTTTAATTGTATATTGTATTTACAAATCATTAACTTTTCATTTACATTCTTAACTACATTCATATCGAAAAATATACCTGTAAGATTGACTTTCGGGAATCTTTATATTTCGCCTGTCATCATAATATTTTCTTTCACGCCTTTATTTTTGAGCATTCTAAAGTGTGATCGAACTGCATGATAAAACGGATACGAAGTATAAGGAAGATCATACTCCTCAGCATAACGCATAATTATTGGTGTAATATAAGGATAATAAGTATGCCCGATACCCGGAAAAAGATGATGCGCAACATGATGCGTAAAGCCTCCGTATAAAAAATTTGCCAATTTACTATTGGTGCTGAAATCTTTTGTAACAATCATTTGATGCATTGCCCAAGTTGCTGATAAATTTCCATCTTCATCTGTTTCTGGAAAATTTGCATCTTCATCGACATGTGTTGACACGAGTGCGACCACTCCCAGCATACTGCCGCATAAATGCATCGAAAACCAACCTCCTAAAATTATATACCAAGGCTGCTTTAATACGATCATAGGAATAAAAAGCAGGTAAAATAAGTTAAGCGCCTTTGCAAAAAACAATTTGTATATTTCTTTTTGTGGAATGTTGTCTACCACTTTTTTTACATAATTATTTCTCTTTCCAAAAAAGTCTTTGAAATCCCTAATATAAATCCAATTTAAGCTGTACAACGGATAAATAAACCACATATAAATATGCTGATATTTATGATAATTAAACAGCGGACTGTTTGGAAAAATCCTTATAATGTCACTTTGTTTAATATCTATATCCCAATCGGGAACATTTGGATATGCATGATGAAGATTGATATGTCGTCGAGTCCAAAGCCAATGGTTGCCGCCAAAAAGCTCCAGAATATACATAAACCATTCATTGTGTTCTGATTTTTTGAATAAGGCACCATGCGCAGCGTCATGAAAGGCATTGATAAAAAGTACGATCATAGTTATACCGCACAAAATATAGAAAAAGAATAATAAAGGAGTACTGTTTCCAAACAGTAAAATACAACTATAAGATAAAAAGAAAAGGACTACTAGACCTAAAGATTTAATAATATTGAACAGGTACAAGGATGAGTTTTGTAGAATTGTTTCGTTTACTTCAGTTCGCATCTTCTTAAAAAAATCATCAGTACCGGCTTTAAGATACACCGGGCGTTTTAATTTTTCCATAATGGTCTTGGCTAGAAATTCTTACATCAAATTTAATAAAAAAAAGTTAAAATACACGAAAACAAAGCATTACAAAATCAAAAAAAGACTATCTTTTTTAATTCGAAAACAAAAAAGCCGTTCAATCGAACGGCTTTGAATATTCAGATTTTATATTTTACGCTCTAACTCTTTTCATTAAAGCTTCAATTTCAGCTTGAGAAATTTCAGGATTTGCTCCTGGAGCCTCGGCAACTAGAGCTCCAACTGCACAGGCAAAATCAATCGCTTTTTGAGGTTCTTTACCAGTAAGTAATGATGTAATTAAGGCAGCCAAAAATGAATCTCCTGCTCCTACTGTATCCGCTACTTTTATAGGATAACCATTGTTTTCATACAATTGTCCTTCCCACATTAATAAAGCGCCGTCTTTACCTCTAGTTACACACAAGGCTTTTATTTTTGTTCTCTCAGCAACAAACTGCATGTTTTCTTCTAAGGTTGAAAAAGGAGAATTCATTACGGAAGTAATTTCTAGCAATTCTTCGTCATTAAATTTTATAAAATCAGCCGAATTCATTAGATGCTCAATAATTTCATATGTATAATGAGGTTTCCTTAAATTGACATCAAAAACTTTGTAAACATTTGATTTCAGCAATTCGTTAAGTGAGCTTCTTGATACTTCGTCTCGACAAACTAAACTTCCGTAAATTAAAACATCTGCATCAGCGGCTAATTCTTTAGCTGAATCATTCAATACAATTTTATCCCAAGCTGATGGATATTTTATGTCATAACTTGCCGATCCTTGCTCATTTAATGTTACGTTTACTAATCCTGTTGCAAATTCCTCCGATTTAAAAACAGCCGCAGTTTCAAGTCCTAAACTTTTTACGTAATCAATAATTGTTTCTCCATCTGCGTCTTTTCCTACACAACTAATCATTGCCGATTCGCATCCTAACGTTTTCATTCGCATTGCTACATTAAGAGGTGCACCGCCAATTTTTCTTTCATTGACAAAAACATCCCAAAGCACTTCGCCATAAGCTACTGCCTTAAGTTTTTTTATATTACTCATTCTAAATTTGTTTACTATTATTGTTATTCAAGTGGTATAATGTAAAATACTGAAACAAGTTGTATTTTTCCTTTCAGCAATTAAGTTCTATTTTATTCTGAAAAAAATAGATTACCCTAAAAATACAATATTTTGTGCTGACTTAAATTCTAAATCTTAAAAATAAAATTTCATCACTAAAAAAGCTGAATTACTTATTTAATTCCAAAACCCACATTTTCATCGCAGGTATCGATGTTTTTTTCAACGATGAAAACTTTTCATCTGTTACAACGTTTTTAGCTGAATTGAATCCTTCTGTTCTCTCCATATATTTCTGAAAATCTACTTCTTTAGCATCATTACTCGTATTCATAATACACATAATTGTTTGCTTTTCATCATATCTAAAATAAACATACAAACCATCAACAGGAACATAATGCATTAATTTTCCAGTGGTTAATGCCGAAGATGTTTTTCTAAAATTGGCTAGTTTTCGAACTAAATCCTGAGTCGATTTTTCGTCATCTGTTAAACCTTTTCCTGTAAAAGCATTTTTTGTATCAGTACTCCATCCGCCGGGAAAATCGCTGCGCACCAAACCGTCAGGCGCTTTAAATCCTTTAACCAAAACCTCAGAACCGTAATACAACTGTGGGATTCCACGGCAGGTTAACAGCCATTGAAAACCCATTTTTTGTTTCTCAACATTCTCACCCACAACTGAGAAAAAACGAGGCTCGTCATGATTATCTAAAAGCAGTACTTTTTGCATTGGGTTTTTACTCAAAAAATCACTGCTTAAAGTATAATATAATTTATTTACCCCATCTGTCCAGCCAAATGGCTGAGTAAGCGCAGGAATAATTCCGTAATACAAACTCTGAAAATCAACAACTGATGGCAGATTACTTTTAAAAGGCGTTTCTATATTATTTTGTTCAAAATAAGCTTGATTGGCAACGCCGTGAACCATGATTTCTCCAAAAATAGACATCTTTGGAAATTCATTTAAAATGGCTTCATTACATCTATTTGCAAAATTCAAATCATTGTAAGTATACGTATCTAAGCGAACACCATCAATACCAAAAGTTTCAATATGCCAAATACAATTCTGAATTAAAAAATTAGCCATGTATGGATTATCCTGATTAATATCCGGCATAATTTTATCGAACCAGCCATTGCTCATTTTTTTCTGATCTGATTTTGCTCCGTATGGATCAAACAACGGCTGTTCTCTATAAATTGTTTGCGTATACTCTGGCCAGCGATGCACCCAGTCATTTTCCGGCTGATCTTGTTCTAAAAAATGATACAGTCCAAAATGATTGTAAACAGCATCAAATATTAGTTTCATACCGCGTTTGTGCAGCTGGCTGCTCAATTCTTTATACGCTTTATCACCGCCATAACGAGCGTCAATTTTATAATGATCTGTAATCGAATAGCCATGTTCTGTGCGGTTCATCATATCATTTTCCATCACAGGTGTAAACCATAAAGCAGTTATTCCTAAACCTTGCAGATAATCTAAATTATTAATTACACCTTGTAAATCGCCTCCATGACGATCATACATTTGATTTCGGTCTAACGATTGATCTCTCATTCCTTTTATTCGATCGTTTGACGGATCGCCGTTACTAAAGCGATCTACCATTATTAAATCTATAAAATCTGAAGAATTTACACCTTGCGCATATTCGGTGCCATTTCCCGATCTTCGAGCATTAAGCTGCCAATTTATTTTCTGTTTTTTCCCGTTCTTAGCAACTTCAATTAAAACAGTTCCTGGAAGGGCTTCCGGTAAAATTGTAATATCTACAGCCAGATATTTTTTGTTTGAAAATTGATGTGTTTTCAAAACTTTTATTCCTGAATAATTTATACTTACATCAGCTGATGAAAAGACTTCATCTGTACTTCGAATAAGCAATTGTATCGAATTTGTTTTCATTCCTGTCCACCAATTGGTAGGATAAACGTCAATATTTTTGGCATTAACAATACATGTGAAGCACATTAAAACCAAGTAAAAAAAGAATGTTTTTTTCATCTCAAGCTATTTTTAGATTAATATTACTGCCGAAAGGTATTTTTCTTCAGTATTCTAAAAAAGCAACTTATTCAAACAACGTTGTTTACGTTGTAAACAACAATTTAGGTTTCAAACAAAAGCACTATTTTTACATGTATCAGAAAAACAAATAAGTAAAATGAAGATAATGGCATATGATCTTGAAAATAGATCGCTCATAATTAGATTGTATACCTTATACTGGCTTGGGTATATTTTGCTTTTTAGTTTAATTCAAGGGCTGCCTGCCAATGATTTTATTACAGCATTGCGCAACGAATGGTACAGTATTTTACCTAAGATTCTTTTTGTAACTATTGTTGTTGAGTTTTTAATGCCTCGTTTATTATTCAAGAAAAAAACGATAACTTTTATTACCGCTTACGTTATTCTAATTCTGCTTTTTGCTTTTTTACAGCGTTTAATAGACAATTTTATAATCCTGCGTTATTATCTAACATTCTGGAAAATTGAACCTCTTTTATCAGCACCTGTCTTTTTGTATAATGTGAGTAAACTTCAATTTGTAGTTACGATACCTATAGCTTTTAAACTATTTTATTATCTAGCGGAAGAAAAAAACAAAGTACAAACTATTTTATCCGAAAAACTGCAAGCCGAACTTTCGTCTCTTCGAAATCAGTTTCATCCGCATTTTTTGTTTAATGTCCTGAATAGTTTGTATTCTAAAATTCTAAGCAAATCAGATGATTCAGCTGAAATCGTTTTAAAAATATCCGATATCCTGCGATTTTCTATTTACGATCTCAACAACAAAAGCATCACATTAGAAAATGAAATAGATTACCTTAAAAATTATATTTCACTGCAGCAACTGCGTTTTGAGAATCAGCTCCAATTGAGTTTTAGTGTTTATGGTTCTGTAGAAAACCATTCGATAGAACCCTTTTTAATACTGCCGTTTATTGAAAACAGCTATAAATATTGTTTGGACGAAAACAATCAAGGCTGGATAACCATTTCTATTACTATTAATGATGAATGGTTAGTCGTTAAAATTGAAAACAGCCTTTCGGAAAACGCTAATCTATATCCTGAAAATGTAAACAGCGGCATAGGAATTTCGAATGTAAAAAGAAGACTTGAACTCTTGTATCCAGACACACATGTTTTGACAATAAAAAATGAGACGGTAAGCTTTTTTGTTTCTTTAAAAATAAAAATAAAAGATGGCGGCAATTAACTGTATTATTATTGAAGATGAATTACCTGCATCAATTTTGCTGGAACTTCATATTGCCAAATTTGATTTTTTAGATCTCAAAAGTAAATTTACCAGTGTCTCAAATGCCCAAAATGCAATAAAGTCAAACAAAATAGATCTTATTTTTTTAGATATAAATCTGCCCGGAAAATCTGGAATCGAATTTGCCAAAAGTTTACCCTCAGAAACAGCAGTAATTTTTACAACCGCATATACAGAATACGCCGTTGAAGGTTTTGAGATTGAAGCTGTAGATTATATTCTAAAACCAATCTCATTAGAACGTTTTACAAAAGCCATAAGCAAATACTCGAAAATAAGAGAGTCAAACGAGATAGTTTTGCATTCTAAAAGTCAAGAAACAAATCGTGCTTTTATCTTTGTAAAATGCGAACGAAAAATGGTTAAACTTTTCCTTGATGAAATTTATTATTTTGAATCTCAAGGAAATTATTTACTGATTTATACACTGTCAGAATGCTACAAAACTTACCAGTCTATAACCGAAATGGAAGATAAATTGCCCGAAGGTTTGTTTTTAAGAATTCATCGCTCTTTTCTGGCTGCCATAAAAAAAATATCCGGCTATAATGCAAATCATATCAACATTCAAAATAAGCAACTGCCAATTGGACGTTTTTATAATTCTGCCGTTTCTAGTTTATTGAACTCTTTAATACAAAAATAAAAGTCAGTATATTTTTGTTCACAATGCTACTTCGACTGCTTCCTTTATTAATGATTTGCAAAAAAGCAGTCTTTATTACTTACATAAACATTTTCATTCCAATTAATCAACTGCGTTTTTTTCTTTAGGATAAAATCTGAATAATTGGATTAAAGGCTTTTGAAGCCACAAGCACTTTTTGTCCTATTTTATAATTTACAATTTCATCTTCTGTCGCGACGACTTTTATAATATTATTTCCTGACGACACTTGTACGACATAAATAATATCACTTTTTACAATGCTGATTATTTCTCCCGTTACTTGAAATTTACTGCTTATTTTCTTTTCAGCGAATACCTCATTTGGCGTTCCTTGTTTGGTAATTTTACCTTTGTCAATAACGACTACCTTATCAGAAAGTTTAAAAATTTCGGCTGCCGAATGGCTTATCATCAAAGTAGTTAATTTATATTTTTGATGAATTTTTAAAATATAATCCTGAAGTTTAAATCGCATTTCATCATCTAAGGCCGAAAGCGGCTCGTCTAACAACAAAATCTCTGGTTTACGCACAATCGCTCTTGCCAACGCTACACGCTGTTTTTGTCCTCCTGATAAATTTTGAGGTTTACTGTTTTGCAGCGACTCCAATTCCATCAGCTCTATTAATTCAGTAACAATTTCATTTGAATCGTTTTTAGATAACGCAAACTCCAAATTTTCTTTAACCGTAAGATTCGGAAATAAAGCAAAATCCTGAAAAACGAAGCCTATTGAACGTTTTTGAACTGGAAGATGAAACTTTTTTTGAGAATCATCCCAAACTTCATCCCCTACTTTTATCTGCACTTTTTCTGCTTCAGTAAGTCCTGCTAATATTCTAAGAATAGTGGTTTTACCTGCTCCAGAATTACCATAAATAGCAATAAACTGACCTTTTTCAAAAGTCAAAGAAACATCCAATGGCAGTTCGCCGTCAGCGGTTTGAAGCATTTTATAGGCATTAAACTGTATCATTAATAAAGTGTAGTTTTTCTTGATTTATTATTAATTAAATGAACAGTAAGCAAAATAAGAAAAGAGAACACAAACAAAATTCCTGCATAGACATTGGCGTTATAATAATTCATCGATTCTACTTCTTCGTAAATGGCAATCGAAACGACTTTGGTTTCTTCAGGAATACTTCCTCCCACCATTAAAACTACGCCAAACTCCCCTATTGTATGTGCAAAAGTCATTATAATTCCGGTAAGTAACGATGTTTGTATATTGGGCAGTAAAATTTTTGTAACAGTTACAAACCTTGATTTTCCAAGTGTAAAAGAAGCTTCCTGAAGTGCAGGCGGCAAATTTTTCAATCCTGACAAAATAGGATTTACCATAAAAGGCAAACTGTATAAAACCGAAGCTAAAATTAATCCTTGAAAAGTAAACACCAATCGAAGATCAAAATAATCAGATAAAAATTTTCCAAAGGCATTTTCTGGGCTAAAACCTATTAAAAGATAAAAACCTAAAACCGAAGGCGGCAAAACCAAAGGCAGACTTATCAAAGCTTCAATAACCGCTTTGAACCGAAACCTGCTATAAGACAACCAATAACAAAGCGGAATTGCCACAATAAAAAGTATTATTGTGGTAATCAGTGCCAATTTTGCTGTAAGCCATATGGGTTCTAAATTAATCATGTGCAGCCAAGCTTACTTCGTTTGTTTTTATTAAAGCCAATACCATATCATTTTCTTTTAAATCTAATTGTTCACAAGCATTTCTTGTTATAATAGATTTTATAACCTGCTGTTCATGGACCAAATTAATCTGGCACAAAATCACTCCTTTGTGAATAGATTCAATGCGGCATAACAGTTTATTCTGCGTACTAATATTTGGATTTAAATCTTTAGAAATCACGACTTCAGTTTCTTTAAAAATAATTTTGACAGGATTCTCTATTTTTAAGTAATCAGAAGTTTCTGGCGTATCGAGAACAATTGTAGAAAAAGTAACGTCATTTGACTGTACTCCCACAAGCGAAATACCTTCATGAGATTGAATTTGTGATATGATTCCGTTTAGTATATTCATTATGCTTTTGTATCATATCCATAATACTTTAAAATAGCAATTGCTTTCTTTGAAGATATGAAATTATAAAATTTGACCGCACTGGCCTTTCCTTTTGCATTTTTCAAAATTACGCAGCCCTGCTCTAGCGGTGTATGGCTCTTTTGCGGAATAATATAGTACTTTCCTCCTTCTCTTTTCATGTTTGGAGTCAGAACAAGCGATAAAGCAGTGATTCCAATATCGGCATTTCCAGTTGTGATAAATTGAGTGGCTTGGGTAATATTTTCGCCAAAAACGAGTTTGCTTTTTACTTTGTCATAAATTTTATAAAATTTCAAGCTTTCAACTGCTTTTTCTCCATAAGGCGCAGTTGCAGGATTTCCAATGGCTATTTTGCGAATATCTGCGCTTAGAAGACTGTTTATTTTACTTTTATTCGGATCTGTTTTTTTGCTCCAAATCACCAATTTTCCGGTTGCATACATTTTAACTTTAGAACCGGTCAATTTTTTCTCTTCCAACTTTTTGGGAAAATCCATATCTGCCGAGAAAAATAAATCAAACGGAGCACTGTTGGAAATCTGCTCAAAGAACTTTCCTGAAGCGCCATAGGTAATCTGTGTATTTATACCTGGATTTTGAATTTTAAAAACGGTATTTATCGAGTCCAGAGCAATTTTTAAATTGGCTGCCGCTACAATTGTAATTTTTTCCTGTCCTTGTACAGTTCCAAATGTCAATACTAAAAATGCTGTTACAATAAACAAATGTCTTTTTCGAGCTTTCATTCCTGTCTGTTCTGTTAGTATTGTAAAAGTAAGTATTCTAAGGCAGAGTAGAAAAATCTAATTTGTTTTAAAAGTAAAATTATCAGTTCAAGTAATTAAAATCTTCTTGTAATTTTCAACAACCCCATTATCTCAGGTAGAAATATAGAATATTCTCTTTTCAGAATAACTAATACATATACTTAATTAATTGCTAGTCCACAGGTTTTAGTGTTGATCTCTAAAAGAACAATTTTCAGGTTTTGATAAATGCTACAAAACAAAAAAGCCACTCAAATTGAGTGGCTTTTGTTGTGATCCCAGAAGGATTCGAACCTTCGACCTACGCATTAGAAGTGCGTTGCTCTATCCAGCTGAGCTATGGAACCAAAATAAGATTTTTATAAAAAAACTCTCAAAAAAAGTCGGGGTGGCAGGATTCGAACCTGCGGCCTCCTGCTCCCAAAGCAGGCGCGATAACCGGGCTACGCTACACCCCGAAGGCAAAATTTAAGCGGAGAGACAGGGACTCGAACCCTGGCGACGGTTACCCGTCGACAGATTAGCAATCTGCTCCATTACCGCTCTGGCACCTCTCCAAGCTCAAGAAACGTGTTCTGTTTTGCGGTTGCAAATGTAAGACAACATTCCATATCTCACAACTATTTTTGCGCTTTTTTTAAAGTTTTTTTAATCTTTTTTCTAAAACACTTCACAATCAAACGAATAGAATTAACAAAAATTTCATCTTAAATTTAAAATCCAATCGAATTCACGCAAAATTTGAATTTATTCAAATAAACAGTAAATTTGCTAGATAACTAATATTAACAGAAAATGAACAAAAGAGTTGTGATTGTTTCTGCCGTTAGAACACCTATCGGAAGTTTCATGGGTGGGTTATCTACCGTGCCCGCACCAAAATTAGGCGCTGCCGCTATTAAAGGCGCACTTTCAAAAATTAACCTAGACCCAAAATTAGTTGATGAAGTTTTCATGGGGAACGTAATCCAAGCTGGTGTTGGACAAGCTCCAGCTCGTCAAGCTGCCCTTTTTGCAGGATTATCAGAAGAAGTTGCTGCCACAACAGTTAACAAAGTCTGTGCCTCTGGAATGAAAGCGGTAATGTTTGGTGCGCAGGCAATCGCTTGCGGTGATGCCGAAATCGTAGTTGCCGGTGGAATGGAAAGCATGAGTTTGATTCCACATTACGTGCAAATGCGTACTGGAAACAAATTTGGTCCTGCAACAATGCTGGACGGAATGCAAAAAGATGGTTTAACAGATGCTTACGATAACAACGCAATGGGAGTTTGCGCTGACTTATGCGCATCTGAATACAAAATCAGCCGTGAAGAACAAGATAACTTTGCAATTCAATCTTATAAAAGAAGTGCAAAAGCTTGGGATGCTGGAAAATTTGATAATGAAGTTGTTCCCGTAGAAGTTCCACAAAGACGCGGCGAACCAATTATATTCTCTAAAGATGAAGAATACACTAATGTAAAATTAGATAAAATTCCATCTTTAAGCCCTGTTTTCACAAAAGACGGAACTGTAACTGCTGCAAACGCTTCAACTATAAACGATGGTGCCGCTGCTTTAGTTTTAATGTCTGAAGAAAAAGCGATTGCTTTAGGTTTAAAACCTTTAGCTTACATAAAAGGGTATGCAGATGCAGCGCAAGAACCAAAATGGTTTACAACAAGCCCGGCAAAAGCATTACCAAAAGCTTTAAATAAAGCTGGAATTTCAATTTCAGATGTTGATTATTTCGAATTCAATGAAGCCTTTTCTGTAGTTGGTTTAGCCAATGCAAAAATCTTAAATCTTGATAACGATAAAGTAAACGTAAACGGCGGAGCTGTTTCACTAGGACATCCTCTTGGCTGCTCTGGAGCACGTGTTATTGTAACTTTAATTAATGTTTTAGAACAAAACAATGCTAAAATCGGAGCTGCTGCAATTTGCAATGGCGGCGGTGGCGCATCAGCAATTGTTATCGAAAGAGCTTAAATAATAATACTTTAAATTAGGAGTTATTAACTACTTTTGACTCCTAATTTTTTTAAACTTATAAATTACCCTAAATGTTCGGAATTTGCAATCTTGCCATAGTACCCGTTCGATCTGAGCCTAGCGACAGAAGTGAAATCGTTACACAACTTTTGTTTGGCGAACATATCGAAATTTTAGAACGCCAAAAGCAATGGGCGCGCATAAAAATTCAGTTCGATGATTATGAAGGCTGGGTAGATTCAAAACAATATCAGGTAATTTCTGAAGAAAACTACAATCAATTAAGCAAAGAAGCCATTATTCTAAACGCTGATTTAATTGATTATATCACTTCTCCAAACAATTTATTATTGCCAATTCCGCTTGGTGCTTCGTTAACTTTTCTAAACAATAACGAAATCAACACTTCCAATTTTGATTTTGAAGGAACAAAAACCAGCGGCATAAAACCAAAAAGCGCACTTATAAACACCGCTTTTATGTATCTAAACGCACCTTATTTATGGGGCGGAAAAACACCTTTTGGAGTAGATTGTTCTGGTTTTACACAAATGGTTTACAAACTAAACGGATACAAAATTCATCGCGACGCTTCTCAACAAGCGCTGGAAGGCGAACCTCTAAGCTTTATTGAAGAAAGCGAACCGGGAGATTTAGCTTTTTTTGACAATGATGAAGGAAACATTACTCATGTGGGAATCATTATGGAAAACAACTATATCATTCACGCAAGTGGAAAAGTCCGCATCGATCGTTTAGATCATACCGGAATTTACAATCCCGAAATAAACAAACACACGCATAAATTACGAGTGATTAAAAAAATCATTTAAAAACACGAATTGCACTAATTATCAAAAATTAAAAATCCTTTTAATCAGTGTAATCGGTGGCAAAAAAATGGTATAAATTCGTGTAATCCTTGTTTAAGCACTCAATCGAATTGTCTTTCTAAACTCTGACGGACTATTGCCTTTTTGCTTTTTGAAGAATTTATTAAAGTGACTTTCATCCGTAAAGCCAAATTCATATGCAATTTCGTTAATACGTTTATCACTAAATTGCAAACGATGTTCAATCAATTTCGTTTTATAATTGCTAATATATTGCTGCATCGTTTCATCGGCATGTTTCTTAAAATAACGTCCTAAATATGTATTCGAAATTCCAAAATAATCACTTATAGACTCCGCTTTTATTTTCTCAGGATAATAAATATTCGTTTGAATATATTGTAAAATATCCATTGCTTTGGCTTCAGTTCCCACATTAACCTGCTCTGGCAGATATTTCGCAATATTTCTGGCAACAATAATGATTAAAGTATTTACCAATTGTTGAATCAATTCCTGATTATAAACATCTTTATCATTATGTTCTCGGCAAATCGCTTCGATCATTACCTTAACCAAACACTTATCAGCATCATTCTTTAAAATACAACCCGGCTGATGATTTGCATTTTGCAGAATATATTCTAAACGCTGAATATTTTCATTTTGAAGACTCGAATTCTTCAAATAAATATCATTAAATCTCAAAAAGAAAAATTTCGTTTTCGTTTCAATAGTAAAATTATGACAATCCTCAGGTGTCAATAAAAACATATGTCCAGCATCATATTCAAAGATATTTTTATTGATACACTGCCTTCCTGTTCCGCTCAAAATGTAAACCAATTCAAAGAAATTATGACGATCTCCAACATCTGGATATTCATCCAATGTTTCAAAAGAAACCGTAAACGGCTCATATAAATTTTCTTTTTTCATAATCTTAAAGAATCTATTGAAGTTGCAAATGTACCTAAAAAAGACAAAATTATACAATTTTACACTCATAAAAATGGTATAATTTTGTCAAAAATTTGTAAAACGTAATATTTAATATCATGGAATATAGAAAATTAGGCAACTCTCAACTAGAATTATCAACCATAACATACGGCGCATTTGCAATTGGCGGAAACATGTGGGGCGGAAACGAAAAGAAAGATTCAATCGACTCTGTTCGCGCTTCTATCGACCACGGAGTAACAACAATTGACACCGCTCCTTTTTACGGATTTGGCTTAAGCGAAGAAATGATTGGTGAAGCAATAAAATCTTACGATCGCTCAAAAGTACAATTGCTAACCAAATTTGGCTTGGTTTGGGACGGAAGTAATAACGGAAAAGGCGATTTCTTTTTTGATGCCGATGATAATGGCAAAAAAGTGCCTGTTTTCAAATATTCATCAAAAGAAAACGTCATAAAAGAAATTGAAGAAAGCCTAAAACATCTTCAAACAGATTATATCGACTTATTGCAAATTCATTGGCCAGATTCAACCACACCAATTACAGAAACAATGGAAGCCGTTGAAACCTTAATTCAGCAAGGAAAAATCAGGGCATTTGGAGTAAGTAATTATAACGTTTCTCAAATTCAGGAAGCACAAAAAACAGTTCAGATTGCATCCAATCAAGTTGCGTACAGTATGCTGAACAAAAGCATTGAAACAGATTTACTTCCATTTACAATTGCAGAAAATATCGGAATCATAGCATACAGCCCAATGGAAAGAGGCTTACTTACAGGGAAATATTTTACAGACGGTAAATTAAAAGAAAACGACCATCGCAATGGTTATTTTGGAAAATTTGATCTTCAACAAGTAAAAACTTTAGTAGAAGAACTAAGTTCTTTAGCCAATTCAAAACATATTTCGATCTCACAGTTGGTTTTACGCTGGACTACTTTACAAAAAGGAATCTCAATTGTTTTGGCTGGCGCAAGAAACGCAGAACAAGCCATTTCAAACGCAAAAGCAATGGATTTTGATTTATCTGCTTCAGAACTAGATTTTATTAATCAGGCAATTTCAAAATTAAAATAATATTTAAACACATAGGAACATAGTTTTAAGGCGTTTCACTTGCATTAATAAACATAGTCAGCACGATATTGTTATTCCGAGGAATGACAAACTTTGAGAGTTATGTTTCTATGTGTTTAAAAAAATCTCAAAATTTAAATAATTAGAATTTGGGCGTGTTCGCCGCGGCGAATCGGGCTTTCGGCTATATCTTTTGTTCCGTTTCACTTCACAAAAGGATACCGCCTCAATCCCTCACGCATCCATTTTCAAAAGAAACAATCATATAAAAATGAAAAAAATATTTATTATCAACGGAAGTCAAAACTTCGCTCATTCAGGCGGAAAATTCAATGAAACCGTTACAGATTGGACAATCGAATTTTTAAAAAATAAAAACTACGAAATAAAAACAACCGACATCAAACAAGAAATCGATCTTGAAGAAGAAGTAGAAAAATTCGTTTGGGCAGATGTTGTAGTATATCACACTCCTGTTTGGTGGTTTCAATTACCAAATCTTTTCAAAAAATACATCGACGATGTTTTCACTGCTGGACACAATAAAGGAATTTACAAAAGCGACGGAAGAACCAGAACAAATCCAGACATTAATTACGGAACCGGAGGACTTTTACATGGGCGTAAATATATGTTAACCACAAGTTGGAATGCGCCTGCAACTGCTTTTACACTTCCGGGAGAATTTTTCGAAGAAACTTCCGTAGATGATGGCGCTATGTTTGGTTTTCATAAAATGAACAAATTTGTGGGAATGCAAAAACTCGAAGGATTTCATTTTCATGATGTCGAAAAAGGTGCTACATCTGAAAATATTAGTATCTTTAAATCTGAATACACAAACCATTTAGCACAAATTTTCAAAACCATATAACCATGATATCTATAACTGCCATTATAAAAAGCAAGAAAGAAAACACTCAACAGCTTCACAGCTTATTGAATGACTTAGTTACCGAAACTAGAAAAGAAGCTGCATGCATACGCTACGATCTTCATCATGCCGAAAATGTTTTTATTATTTGGGAAGAATGGAAAGATCAAACCGGCTTAGATCTTCATAACAACCAATCTCATTTACAAGATTTCATCACTAAAAGCGAAACTTTTGTTGCCGCTCCAATTCAGGTTTACAAAACTGCACAGGTTTTATAAGATATTTTTTTGCCTCGAATTCACGAATTATTTTAATTGCTTTGTGCATAAATTTTAAAGAATAGATTCGTGACTCGAGCGATAGCGAACAGGCGAAGCAATTCGAGGCAATAAAAAACTACTTAATCCCTCCAAAAGCACCAAAACACATATTTTTATGTAAAATTTCGACGCTTTTAAAACCCACTTTTTTCATCAAATCCAATTGATAATTCATTGATCTTGGCGTATCTTCTTTTGCGATATAATCAAATACATTTTTACGATATTCCGCCCCTCCTATTCCTTCCAAATATTCTCTATAACGCTGCCAGGTGTATTCGTTCAACAATTCCGTGTCTTGTGTAATCAAATCCGAAATCATAAAACAGCCGCCGGGCTTTAATAATCTGAATATTTTACTAAAAGTAGTTTCCCAATCCTGATCATCTCTTAAATGATGCAAAACTGCTCCCGCCAAAATAATATCAAAACTATTTTCATTTAAATCAACTTCGCGAATATCACCTTGTTTGATTTCTACTTTCCCTTTCGTTTCTGCTGATACTCTTTCAAAAGCTTTATCTAACATTGGCAAACTCAAATCAACCAAAGTGCAATTTAAATCTGGCAATTTAGACAACATCATTAAAGTATAATTTCCTGCGCCGCAGCCAATATCCAAAACATGAGTGGCATTTGGAATAATTCTTTTAGAAGCTTCCGTAATTAATTCCAACGAAATTTTAGCATCAATTGTAGACAATTGTCCCGTTTCTAAATTTGAAAATCTTTCGACATCGTTATCAAATCGTTCTTTGATTTCTGCAATAGTTGATTTTTTCATAGTCTATGTTTTTTTTAATCTCCCGCAGTCTCGATAGCTATCGGGAGCAGATTAAGCGAATCTTTTTGCTATTATTGATCGGAATATTGTAGTTAAGATGATTTTATCTAAACTAATAATCTACTCAATCTGCGGCCCAAGCGATAGCGAATTAGCAAAGAACATCTGCGAGAGAGCTCTTTTTTCTCTTTTCAAAATTATCTCTTTCATAAATACTTTAAAAATACTATTTTTATCAATCATCAATACTTTAAAAGTATCATGGAATTACGTCACTTAAAATACTTTTTGGCTGTAGCCGAAGAACTGAATTTTACCAAAGCTTCTGAGAAACTTTTTATTTCACAGCCGCCATTAAGTCGCCAAATTATTGAACTTGAAGAAGAACTTCAAGCGAAGCTTTTCATTCGGAACAATAAAAAAGTAGAACTAACCGAAGCTGGGAAATATTTCGAAAAAGAAGTAAAAGTCCTTTTTCAGAATTTGGAACGTATTTCTATAAAAACAAAAAAGATTGCCACGAATGTCTCGGGTGAATTCAGAATCGCCTACATCAGCTCGATTTACTCATCTGTTATTTCAGAATTAATAAAACATTTAAAACTACAATTCCCTTATGTAAATTTTAAACTTTTTGAAGTATCCACAACCAAACAAATCGACGCTTTAGAACAAGGAAAAATCGAAATGGGAATTATTCGTTCACCAATAAAATCACCAAAAATCCAATCTCATTTATGGTTTCAGGATGGGTTTTCAATTGTTTTTAATAAAAATAACATTCAACTGAAATCTGAAAAAGAGATATTGAACTTAAAAGATGAAACTTTCGTGTTCTTCAATAAAGATTATGCGCCGCATTATCATGAAGTTTTACTAGAACTTTGCGCTTTTTATGGCTTTACACCAAAAATTATTCACGAAGCCAACAACATAAATTCTATAGTACAATTAGTCAAAAATGGCTTAGGAATTTCGATTGTTCCTTCTAATATTGCAAAAAACAATCAAGATCCTGAAATTGGTTTTCTTGAATTAAAAAAAGTGAATCTTTTTACAAATGTTTCTATTATCACTTCAAAAGAAGATGATTCTGAGATCACGAGATCTGCTGTTGAATTTTTGTTGGCACAAAGTCGCTAAGACGCTAAGTTTTTTCAAGCCACAGATTAAAAACATTAAGAGGATTATCTCTCATTTTTGTCATTTCAACGAAGGAGAAATCTTCGCAAGTAGCTCCGTTCCTACAAGCCAATCTTTGTGGAGCTTCTCGTGGAGGTTTCTCCTTCGTCGAAATGATAAACTATTCGGAAAAACTCTAAATAAAAACTTTCCGTCTCCGTGACTTTGCGAGATTAATTCAAAAACAATTCGTGAAAATTAATGCAATTCGTGGCTATAAAAAATCGTTACAATTTATCACAGCATTCCCAACAATAAAAAGAGAACTTTTAAATACCTTAGCAAATTATAATTCTACCAAATAAAATCAATACAAAAATGGCTGAGCAATCTTCAATTCAGTGCCCGAACTGCGGAGAAAATATCGACGTAAACGACATCTTAAAACATCAGTTAGAAGATAGTATCCGTAAAGAATTTCAGCAAAAAGCTGCTACTCAGGCAAAAGAACTGGAATTAAAAAACGAGCAATTCGAAAAAGCCAAAGCCGATTTTGAAGCCAAAAAGAAACAAGAAAATGAACTTTTTGCCGAACGTTTGGAGCGCGAAAAAAAGACTGCTGAAAAAGAAATTTCTGAAAAACTAAAAGCCAAACTCGAAGAAGAAAATAAAGATCGCATGCTTTTGATGGAAAAAGAGCTTTCTGAAAAATCAGAAAAACTTCGTGAATTGAATAAAATGACAGGCGAAATTGCAAAACTTCAGCGTGAAAAACTGGAGATGAAAGAAGCAATCGAAGCCGAAGCACAAAAGCAGTTAAACGCCACTTTAGTTCTGGAACGCGATAAAATCCGCAAACAGGAAGAAGAGAAAAACGAACTAAAAATAAAAGAATACCAAAAACAATCTGACGATCAAAAAAAGCTGATCGAGGAAATGAAACGCAAGCAAGAACAAGGTTCTATGCAATTGCAAGGCGAAGTAATGGAATTAGCGATTGAAGAATGGCTGGCAAGTAATTTTCCGCTTGACACTATCGACGAAATTAAAAAAGGTGCTAACGGTGCCGATTGTCTTCAAATTGTTAATACTCGTGAATTGCAAAACTGTGGTTCAATTTACTACGAAAGCAAAAGAACAAAAGCCTTTCAGCCTTCTTGGATTGAGAAATTCAAAAATGACATTAGAACCAAAAGAGCCAATATTGGTGTTTTGGTAACTGAAGTAATGCCAAACGGAATGGAAAGAATGGGAATGCGAGATGGAATCTGGATTTGTACTTATGAAGAATTTAAAGGTTTGACCGCTGTTTTACGTCAATCACTAATTCAGGTAAGTCAGGCAGTTCAGGCACAAGAAAACAAAGGCGATAAAATGTCAATGCTGTATGATTTTCTAACCAGCAACGAATTCCGTTTGCAAATTGAAGGCATTGTGGAAGGTTTTACACAAATGCAAAGCGACTTAGATTCTGAAAAAAGAGCTATGCAGCGAATTTGGAAACAACGCGAAAAACAAATCGAGAAAGTAGTTCACAATACCTTAGGAATGTATGGTTCGATTCGTGGTATTGCAGGAAATGCAGTTCAAACAGTTAGAGCTTTAGAATTAGATTTTGTTGAAGGAGAACAGGAAGATGAAGAGCCTAAGGAATTGTTTGAGTAATTAAGAAATACGTTTAAAGCAACGAATTCACCACAATATTGTCATTTCGACGAAGGAGACCCGAGTGATAGTGAACAGGCGAAGCAAATCTTCGCAAGCAGCTCCTTTCCTATAAGCAAATCTTTGTAGAGCTTCTCGTAGAGATTTCTCCTTCGTCGAAATGACAAAAAATGCGATAAAACAAAAATACAAACCTAATCCACCTTCTTAAAAACAGCCAATTTCCCATAAGGATTTGACAAAATCAACTGATTATTACCTATAGAATAAGTAGTTGTGCTTTGCAGCGCTTTTGTAAACTCACTTTCTTTATTTCCTTGAGGACAAGCCATAAGAGTCGAAAGAACTCTTGTAAATCGCAGTATATCTTTTTCATAAAAAATTTGTCCGCTTATAGCATTACAGCCGCCATAGCCCGAAAATCTATTTTCTGCTGAGTTAATTTCGATTCTAGGCATTTCTTTTTGAAAATCGGAAGCAAAAACTTTATATCCATTTAGTTCTTCCAAAACCCAAATATCATACAGTCGATAATCTGTAATATATTTTCCGCATCCACTGAGTTTTTTAAATTCTAATTCAGAGTTATTCTTGATTTCGACTTTTACATTATAAGGAGAAATCGCTCCAGACATAGAATCCTGACAATCTAACTGTTGAATCGTAATAATTCCGGAAACATTATCATTGCTTACCTTATACATTTTCACATTAGCATCCATAGCCCTGATCGCATCAACTGCAGGAAAAGTGATACTCTCTTTACCCGGAATTAGTGAAGTAAAAACAATATTATCATTTCCTATTTTAACTCCCCAAAATGGCTCGTTTCCAGTTGCTTTAAAATAATAGTTCAAATCGTCCTGATTTACTCCTTGTTGAGCAGTTTCTTTTGTCTCTGAATTTTTGCCTGCTGAAGTTTTACAGCTCACCATCAAAGACAGTAAAAGCAAAAGTGGTATTATTTTTTTCATACTATTTCTATTTGGAATGTGCTTTTTGCTAAAACACCTATAAAATTCTTATGAATTTACGACTTTTTTTTGAAATCGCTATTTAGAATCTTTTCAAATTTGAAATAATTGACATTCTTTAAATTTACCAAAACCCTAGACTACGTAATACATCACGGTAAAATACGTAGCAAACGAAATCTATATCTACTTAAAAAATAAATATTTTACGTATTTACATAAGTATAAATACTTATATTTGCATAGTAATACTTAATTAAAGAAATCATGATTAGAGTAATAGTAGTTGGAAACGGCATGGTTGGTTATAAATTTTGCGAAAAATTCATTGCAAAATCAGGACAAGAAAAGTATCAAATCACTGTATTTGGTGAAGAACCAAGGCGCGCTTACGATCGCGTTCACTTAAGTGAATACTTTGGAGGTAAAACAGCTGATGATTTATCTTTATCAACAAGCAATTGGTACACAGAAAACAATATTATTCTCAATACATCAGAGTTAATTACAGATATTAATCGTACCGAAAAAACAATACATACACATTTAGAAAAAACACATACGTACGACTACTTAGTTTTAGCTACAGGTTCATCAGCCTTTGTTCCTCCGATTGACGGAGTTGAAAAGGAAGGTGTTTTTGTCTACAGAACCATCGAAGATCTTGATGCAATTATGGCTTATGCCAAAAAGATAAAAATTAAAGGCGCAACCGAAGCGGCAGTTTTAGGAGGTGGTTTATTAGGTCTTGAAGCAGCAAAAGCCGTTAGAGATTTAGGACTGAATCCGCATGTGGTGGAATTTGCTCCGCGTTTGATGCCAAGGCAATTAGATCAAGGCGCAAGCGATATGCTTCAATCTAAAATTGAAGAATTAAACATTGGAATTCATCTTAACAAAGCAACACAATATATCGACGGAAAAGAAAGTATAACCGGAATGATGTTTGCCAACGATGAATTACTAAAAGTAGACATGTTGGTTATTTCTGCAGGAATTAAACCTCGCGACGAATTGGCTAGAATTTCAGGACTTGAAGTCGGCGTGAGAGGTGGAATTGTAGTAAACAATCAAATGCAGACATCAGATCCTTCTATTTATGCGATTGGAGAAGCGGCACTTTACAATCAAAACATTTACGGACTTGTTGCTCCAGGTTACGAAATGGCCGATGTTGCCGCAGAGCAAATCTTAAATGGAGATAAAACCATGAGAGAAACCATCGATATGTCAACACAATTAAAATTAATTGGTGTTGAAGTGGCGAGTTTTGGTGATCCTTTTATCGAAAATGAAAATGTAACAGCCATTATTTATGAAAATAAATTAAGTGGTACTTACAAAAGAATTAACGTTACCAAAGATTCTAAAACGCTTTTAGGCGGCATTTTAGTTGGAGATTCAAGTGATTACAATTCGCTTTTCCAGATTTACAGCAATGCAATGGCATTACCTAAAAATCCAGAAAATTTGATTTTAGGTTCTCGCGATGGCTCTGAAGGCTCAAGTTTAGGAAGTGTTATGGATTTGCCAGATACAGCCGTAATTTGTTCTTGCGAAAATGTAACGAAAGGCGCAATATGCTGCAAAATTTTAGACGAAAGTTGTGCTACTCTAACAGATGTTGTCAAAGCAACAAAAGCTACTTCTGGCTGCGGAGGTTGTAAACCAATGGTTTCAGATTTGGTAAAAGCTACTCAAAAATCTTTAGGAAAAGAAGTGAAAGAAGTAATCTGCGAGCATTTCAACTATAACCGTCAGGAATTATTTGATTTAGTAAAAATCAATAAATATGAGAATTTTTACGATGTTTTAGATCACCACGGAAAAGGAGACGGCTGCGAAATTTGTAAACCAGTTGTAGCATCAATTTTTTCAAGTATTTACAATGATACAGCAAATAAACACGTAACCACTCAAGATACAAACGATAGATTTTTGGCTAACATTCAACGAAACGGAACTTATTCTGTTGTGCCCAGAGTTGCCGGAGGCGAAATTACTGCTGAAAAATTAATTGTGATTGGCGAAGTGGCAAAACAATTCGATTTGTACACTAAAATCACTGGAGCACAAAGAGTTGATTTATTTGGAGCACATTTAAGCGATTTACCTAAAATCTGGAAAATCTTAATTGAAAATGGTTTTGAAAGCGGTCACGCCTACGGAAAATCACTTCGCGCCGTAAAAAGCTGCGTTGGAAATGCTTGGTGCCGTTACGGAATGGACGACAGCGCTGGATTTGCCATCGAACTTGAAAACAGATACAAAGGAATTCGTTCTCCGCATAAATTAAAAGGTGGTGTTTCGGCTTGTATTCGCGAATGCGCCGAAGCCCGAGGAAAAGATTTCGGATTAATCGCGGTTGAAGGCGGATGGAATTTATACATCGCTGGAAATGGCGGTGCAAACCCAAAACACGCCGTTTTACTAGCTGAAAAAATCGATAAAGAAACAGTAATCAAATACATGGATAGATTCTTAATGTATTACATCCGCACCGCTGGCCCGCTGATTCGAACATCAACTTGGTTAGAAAAACTAGATGGTGGTTTAGAATATTTGAAAGAAGTAATTATTGAAGACAGTTTAGGAATCTGTGAAACTTTAGAAACTGAAATGCAAGCTTTAGTAAACACTTTTGAATGCGAATGGAAACAAGTTCTAGAAAAACCAAGATTATTAAAACGTTTCAATCACTTTATAAACTCAGAAGAAAAAGACGATAATGCTGTTTTCGTTCCGCTAAGAGATCAAAAAATGCCTAAAGCTTGGTTGTAAATTCAAAACATAAATTTTTAAACACATAGAGACATAGATTTTAAAAACTTAATAAAGGCGTTTAACTTGCATAAACACATATAGCTATGTGTTAGAAACTAGTTTCTTTTAATTTTCTATTTCTCAAACAAAAAGCAAAAAAATCTATGTTTCTATGCGTTTAAAATAAAAGCCACAGATTAAAGGATTAGAAAGATTAAAAAAGAATTAGCGTCTTTATGCCTTTGTGGCAAAACACCATAAAGCTCCAAAAAAAAGAAAAAATCATTAAACGTTTGCTGTCCTTCTTACCCTCTTTTTTACTGCGCCATCAAACTCTCTTGATTGTAAAAAGAGGGCTAAGAAACAGGAAATCAAAACTCAATCAAAATGGAAGAAATCTTAAATCAATACGAAACAGTTCATGCAAGCGATGCAACAATTTGGTTCAAAGCAGGTAAAGTAGAAGATTTTCCAACCAATCGCGGCGGCTGTATTAAATACAAAAACAAACAGATTGCGATTTTTAATTTTGCCCGTCGAAACGAATGGTACGCTTGTCAAAACGCCTGCCCTCACAAAATGGAAATGGTTCTTTCGAGAGGAATGACAGGTTCTACTGATGATATTCCGAAAATCGCCTGTCCCATGCATAAAAAAACATTCTCATTAGTCGATGGTTCAAACCTAAATGGCGAAGATTTTAAGATTGCAACGTATCCTATTAAAGTAGTTGAAAACGAAGTCTTTGTTGGATTTGCAGACTAATTTATAGGCCACAGATTGCACAGATTAAAAGGATTTTATTTCGCCACGAATTTCACAAATTACACTAATTTAATTCGTGGAGATTCGTGAAATTCGTGGCAAAAAAAAATACACAAGATTAAATCCAAAAAAACCTTTAATCTGTGGCAAAAAAACATAAACAATAATTCGTGCTAATTCGTGAAATTCGTGACGAAAAAAAACTTAATTCCGTATCTTTGAAATCTATTATTAAACCAAAAAATGACTACACCTTTTCAAAAAGCAAGCGAATGGATTGATGCTGAAAACGCACAAGATCCAAACATCGAAATTGACCAAAACAAAGAATATCCAAAAGAATTATTGTATTCAAACAGGATGTACGAAAAACTGATGCAGTTTGAACCAAATGCGTCAGAAGAAATTCAAATTGCGTCAAAAGCACAACATATTTGCCGATGGAAAGTTGCCCGAGAATCGTACCCAATGGATCGTGTTGGTTATTTGAAATGGAGAGAAGAATTAAAAAAATTCCATGCAAAAACAACTGCAGAGATTTTGGAAAAAGCAGGCTACGACCAGACTTTTATTGATCGCGTTTCGTTTTTAATAGAGAAAAAATTACTTAAAAAAGATCACGAAACACAATTATTAGAAGATGTTATCTGTCTTGTGTTTTTAGAATATTACTTAGATCCTTTTGTTCATAAACACGATGAAGAAAAACTAAAAAACATCATCAAAAAAACCTGGGATAAAATGTCGGATAAAGGACATCAGGAAGCCTTAAAAATTAACTATTCTGAAGAAAATCTCAATCTGATAAAAGCATCTTTAGGATTGTAAACTGACTTTATGAAGAAAAGCAATCAGGAAGAAGACAAAATCACTTTCAAAAATTTACGACGACTGTATTTTTTTGCACTTCTTACTATTGCGGTAACTATAATTATCAGTCAGATTTTAGTGCAGTACAATCTGAATCAGCAGTTAAGCGATTCTAAAATCATAAACTTTTCAGGAAAACAGCGAATGCTGAGTCAGAAAATCGTAAAAGAAGTTCTGATTCTGCAATATGTTTCTGATAACGCTTCTGCAAAGCAAATTTCGCATTTAAATGACGTTTTATCACTTTGGAAAAAAAACCAAAATGCACTCGAAAATGGCAGTGACAGTTTAGCTTTTCCAAAAGAAAAATCAGAAACACTTTCTAAATTATATCTTGAAATAAATCCGATTTTCAATAAAATTGCAAATACAACTGATTCTTTTTTATTGAATTTAAAACAGAAAAAGCAAGCTGCAGAAAATCAAAAATTAGTAACTATAATTTTAGAAAACGAAGGCATTTTTCTTTCTAAAATGAATCAGATTGTAACCCAATACGATCTCGAAGCGCACGAAAAAGTAACCGAACAACGCCGAATTGAATACTGGATTTTCGGTTTCACACTTTTGGTATTGCTTTTAGAATTTCTTTTCATTTTTAGACCAACCAATAAAAAAATTGAACGATTAATTGCCAAGCTTTTATCTTCTGAAAAGAAAGCGTTAAAACTCGCATACGATACCGAAATACTAAGCGAAATCAAGGAAAATTCAGTTAAAGAATTAAAGTCGCTTAATTATGCAATGGAAAACACATTGCTCTATTGCCGAATTGCACCTGATGGTTCGATTATTCATATTGGCGAAAAATTTGCTAAACTACTGAATTACACCAAATTTTTATCCAACAAAAAGTTTTCTGAAGTTTTAACAGCAGACGAAAAAGAACAAATCAACTTTGATCGACTGATATTCGAAAAACAACGAAGCGGCTGGCAAGGCGAAATTAAAATTGTAACCAAAGAAAATGTTGAGATTTGGCTTGACCTTTCGATGGTTCCTGTTATGATTAAAAAAGACGAATTGGAACTTTTAATCGTTTGTTTCAATATCACTGAGCGCAAAAAAGCACAACGCGAAGTCGAACGTTTGAATCTTGAAAACAGCACTGAAAAAATCAATCAGCAAAAGATTATCTCAAGCAAAATTGTCGAAAACCAAGAAAACGAGCAAAACCGAATCGCCAAAGAAATTCATGACGGAATTGGTCAAATGCTAACTGGTTTAAAGTTTAGCTTAGAAAGCATCAATTTAGATGACAGAGAAAAATCAGAACAAAAAATTGAGTATCTAAAAAAACTTTCACTAGACATTATAAAAGGTGTCCGCACGGCAACTTTTAACTTAATGCCACCAGAATTAAGCGATCACGGTATTGTTTCATCCTTGGCAAAACTTACGCAGGAACTTTCAAAACTAACAGGAAAAGAAATTCTTTTCTACAACAAAACCGATTTCAATCAGCGATTAGATTCTTTAATCGAAATCAATATTTATCGCCTAACTCAAGAAGCTATAAACAACGCCATAAAATATGCCGAATCGTCGCATATCATTGTTCAGCTTTCTCACAGCGAAACTTTGTTAAGCATTATAATTGACGATAACGGAAAAGGTTTCGACATCAATGCTGTCGACAAAAAACGCAACAGCGAATCTGGAATGGGTTTGTTGTTTATGAAAGAAAGAATCCAATACATTAATGGGCGTGTTTTCATCAAATCAATTCCTGGCGAAGGAACAAGGATTACGTTCAACATACCGATTCTTAAATGAGATAATGTGGCAATTAGAAAATTTGATAATTACTAAAAACATCTCAAAATATTATCTAATTGTCACATTTACAAATTATCTAATTATCATGGCGTGCGGGTAAACGTTTTCAAAAAAAAATTGCTTTTAATTAAGATTTAAAAGAAATCAATTGCCTCCAGCTTTAGCTGGTGGAATACAGACAAGTATAAAAAAAGGCTTTAGCCAAATACATACACATTCGGCTAAAGCCCTTTCTCATATCTACAAAAACCTCCGACTAAAGTTGGAGGCAATTGAAAGCCAAACTTTGTCAAAGTCGATTATCAAATTCTACATAAGCTTGTCAGGCTGAACGAAGTCGAAGCCCACGCAATCTTAATCGACAATTTTACAGCGCAGCGTACGTAAGCTTCGACTTCGCTCAGCCTGACAATTGTATAATTTAGAATTTCCAACATTAGAAATTTTAATGTTAGAATTTAAAATCTAAAAAATTACGTATATTAGCGTCTTCTTTATAGATGAATATACGTAAAAAATCAAGAATCTAATTTAAGTAAACTATGAGTAATATCATTCGTGTAGTGCTGGCAGACGACCATGTTTTTGTAAGAGATGGAATTAAATCTTTACTTGAAAATGAAGCAAACATTGAAGTCGTTGGCGAAGCAATTGATGGAGCTGATGCACTTGATGTTGTTGCCGAAAGCAAACCAGATTTACTTATAGTAGATATTCGTATGCCGAATTTAACGGGCATCGAGGTAGTAGAAAAACTTAGAAGCGAAAATAACAATGTAAAAATTATTATGCTTTCTATGCATGAATCTGAAGAATATGTATTGAAATCTATAAAAGCTGGTGCCGATGGTTATTTGCTAAAAGGTTCAAGTAAAGAAGAATTCTTGAAAGCATTACACACAGTGGCTGCCGGCGGAAAATATTTTAGCGGTGATATTTCTTCTATTCTAATAAGCCAGCTTACAAATTCGTCAACATCACTAGAACCTAAACAAAATCTAAGTGAGGAAATGATGATTACTAAAAGAGAAAAAGAAATTCTGACTCTTTTATTATCCGGAAAAGGAAACAAAGAAATTGCCGAAGCGCTTGATATCAGCAAACGTACAGCTGAAGTACACCGTTTTAACCTAATGAAAAAATTGAAGGTTAAAAACTTAATGGAACTTTCTAACAAAGCTGCTGAGTATTCATTGATTTGAAAAATACGTATTAATACGTAATTATTTTCCAAAAACTGCGTTTTAGCATCTTTTAACTAAGTTATAGTACTTATTTTTACATAAAAATATAAGTGCTATGAAAACTACAAACTCATTATCTCAATCACACAAAATTTTATTTTTGAACACACTGGCTTTTACAGTGTGTTTTGCCTGCTGGACATTAAACGGGGTTTTAGTAACCTTTTTGGTCGATAACGGAATTTTTCATTGGAGCGTTGTTCAAGTTGGATGGCTCTTGGGAATTCCAATTTTAACAGGCTCAATTATGCGCTTACCAATTGGTATGCTCACAGATAAATTTGGAGGAAAATATGTCTTTTCACTTTTACTGCTGCTTAGTTCAATTCCGCTGTTCCTCCTTCCCTATGCTGACAGTTTTTTTATGTTTGCTCTACTTAGTTTCTTATTTGGAATGGTAGGAACTAGTTTTGCTGTAGGAATTGGTTATACTTCAATCTGGTATCCAAAAGAATGGCAGGGACGCGCTTTAGGAATCTTCGGAATGGGAAATGCAGGAGCTGCAATTACCACTTTTTTAGCGCCTTCGCTATTAAATCATTTCTCTTTAGAAGATCCACAAAATGGCTGGAAAATACTTCCAATTATCTATGCCGTTTCCCTTGTTTTAATTGGAATTACTTTCTTAATTTTTGCCAAAAATAAAAAAATTGAAAACCATACAAAAAGCGTTCGTCAAATGCTTGGTTCGTTAAAATCAGCTAGAGTTTGGCGATTTGGAGCCTATTACTTTTTAGTTTTCGGTTGTTTTGTCGCGTACTCTCAATGGCTGCTGCCCAATTTTATGAACGTTTATCAAACCAGCCTAGTTATGGGCGGTTTATTCGCCACAATGTTTAGCCTTCCTTCTGGTGTAATCAGGGCTTTTGGAGGTTATTTATCCGATAAATTTGGTGCTCGAAAAGTTATGTATTGGGTTTTAAGTTCTTCTGTTATTTTAAGTGCACTATTAATGGTTCCGAAAATGGAAATCACCACCACAGGCCCCGGTGTTCTTGCAACAAAAAAAGGAACAGTAACTTCTATTGCAAAAGACAATATTAAGATAGGTGAAACAGAATTTAATATTGCGCAAAAACAAGAAAACAATTCTGAAAATTCAATTCTCCCAACCCGAACATCTTGGCAGCAAGTTGTTGTAGCGCAGAACCAAACCGTAAAGAAAAAAGAACTGCTGGCAAAAGGAATTACTGTAATAAAATTCGATGCTAATATGTGGGTATTCTTAATTTTAGTAATTTTAATTGGAATTTCTTGGGGAATCGGCAAAGCAGCAGTTTACAAACATATTCCAGAATATTTCCCAACAGAGGTTGGTGTTGTTGGAGGTATGGTTGGAATGATTGGCGGTTTGGGTGGCTTTTTAGGCCCAATCATTTTTGGATACTTGCTTACCGCAACAGGAATTTGGTCAAGTTCATGGATTTTTATTTTACTATTCTCGACCATTTGTCTCGTTTGGATGCATTATACGGTAACTAAAATCATGAACGAAAAACAACTGGCTTTGGCAAAAGTAATAGACAGAAAATAAGCGTATTAAAAGTTTAAAAATAATTATCAAATATGATTAATATCACTAAAAGTAAAATCATTATAAGATAAATTTGTCTTTTATTAAACCATCATAGATATGAAAAAAACTAGAATAATTCTATCCTTACTTTTTCTAGGATTTGGTGCTGCCATGCAAGCACAAGAATTTGATGCCAACTTACAATTAAGACCACGTTTTGAATATCGAAACGGATACAAAACTTTGCTGCCAGAAGGTCAAGAAGGAACTTCGCAAATCTCGCAGCGTTCTCGTCTAAATTTAAATTTTAAGCAAGATGATTTGATTGTTAAATTAACTTTTCAAAACATTAGAACCTGGGGCGATGTACCAACCACAACCACCGCAGATAAAAATGGAGTTGCCGTTTTTGAGGCTTGGGCACAATACAACTTCACCGAAAAATGGAGCGCAAGAGTTGGGCGCCAAGTGCTCTCTTATGACAATCAGCGTATAATGGGTGAAATCGATTGGTTGCAACAAGGACAAAGTCATGATGCAGTACTGGTTACTTTTCGTCCAAAAAACCAGCAGCTTGATATGGGATTTGCTTTCAACTCAAATGCCGAAAATATAGTGCAAACTCCATACACTGTTACCAACTACAAAGCTATGCAATATGCTTGGTACCACACATCGTTCAGTAATTTAGGAATGAGCTTATTAGCCCTAAATACCGGATATGAATATGCCAATGCCGACGCAAAATTATTGGTAGATTACAAACAGACTTTTGGAACCTATTTAACCTATAAAACGGGTAAATTAGATACTAATTTCTGGTTATATGGACAAACGGGTAAAAGTACAGACAAGCAGGTAAGTGCATGGAATGCCGCTGGTTATTTAGGATACAACATTTCTGATGCCTTTAAAGCTGGTTTAGGTTATGAATTTTTATCTGGAAAAGATACAAATGACGGCAGTACAGTAATTAAATCCTTCAATCCAATATTTGGAACTAATCATGCTTTTAATGGTTATATGGATTATTTTTATGTTGGAAATCATCAAAACAGCGTTGGTTTGCAAGATGCCTACTTAAAACTAAGTTATAATGTCAAAAAATGGCAGTTTGCATTAATGCCGCATGTATTTTTATCTGCCGCTGATGTTGTGACTCCAACAAATGAAAAACTTGATTCCTACTTAGGAACTGAGGTCGATTTTACTGCAGGCTACAATTTCAAAAAAGACATTACGCTAACTGGAGGTTATTCTCAAATGTTTGGTTCAAAAACTTTAGAGTTCTTGAAAAACGGAGACGCCGGTCATACTAACAATTGGGCTTGGCTAATGATTTCTGTAAATCCTAGAATTTTTAGCTGGAAGAAATAGTTTTTTCTAAAAATTAATATTAAAAATCCCCTCTTTTAAATAAAGAAAAAGGGGATTTTTTTTTTGCGTACATTTGAGTACATTATTCCCAAAATAAAAGATTTTCAATGAAACTCATAGCTTGGAATTGCAACATGGCATTCAGAAAAAAAGCAGAATTCATTCTGACTCATAACCCTGATATTGTCATAATTTCTGAGTGTGAAAATCCTGAAAAATTAAAATTCTCAAATGAAATACAAACACCAAATGACATTCTTTGGTACGGTACAAATCCGAATAAAGGACTTAGCGTTCTCTCCTACGGCAATTATCGCTTTCAATTATTAGATTGTCATAATCCGGACTTCAAAAATATCTTACCGATAGCGATTACGGGCGGAAAAGTTGATTTTACCTTATTTGCTATTTGGGCAAATAATCCAGCAGATAAAGATGGCGCATATGTAACACAAGTTTGGAAAGCGATTAATTATTATGAAGATCTTATCAAAGAGACCAGAACAATTTTAATTGGCGATTTCAACAGCAATACCATTTGGGACAAACCGCGTCGTGAAGGAAATCATACGACAGTCGTAAATAAATTAGCTGATAAAAATATTTTTAGCACCTATCATAAATATTTTAATCAAATTCAAGGCCAAGAACAACATCCAACTTTATATCTTTATAAGCACGAAAATAAACCTTATCACATTGATTATTGTTTTGCTTCAAATGATTTTATGGAAGTTTTAGAAAGTGTTGAAGTCGGAAATTACAAAGATTGGACTTTACACAGTGATCATAAACCTTTAATAATTAATTTTAATTTATAAATAATGAACAACTGGACCCAAAGATGGGATGACCGCTATAGCAACGAAGAATTTGCATATGGCGAAGAACCCAACAACTACTTAAAAGAACAAATTCAAAAATTAAAGCCCAGCGCTATTCTTTTTCCTGCCGAAGGCGAAGGACGAAATGCCATTTTTGCTGCAAAATTGGGTTGGAACGTTTCCGCTTTTGATATTAGTGAAGAAGGAAAAAATAAAGCTTTAAAACTTGCTGAAGCCAACAATGTTTCAATTGATTATCAAGTTGGCGAATTAGAAACGCTGAATTTCAAAGAAGAACAATTTGATGTAATTGCCTTGATTTATGCTCATTTCCCTGCAGAAATTAAATCCGAAATTCACAAACAGCTTGATAAACTATTACGCAAAGACGGTATTATTATTTTTGAAGCTTTCAGCAAAAAGCATTTAGAATATCTTGCAATAAATGATAAAGTTGGCGGACCAAAAGATATTGAATCTCTATTTTCTATAGAAGAAATAAAAAGTGATTTTCCGAATTATGAAATCATCGAATTAGAAGAAAAAGAAATCGAATTAAACGAAGGTTTATTCCATAACGGAACGGGTTCTGTAATTCGATTTATTGGCAGGAAAAAATAAATTATTCGAAGTAGAGACGTCCCCAGATGCGTCTCTACAAAAACACCCTTTTTATGCTTAAAAAGACTTTAAGAATATTCCTCATATCGGCTGCCTTCCTGGCAATTACAATTACGTTTTTACTAAGTGGCTTCAATCCTATTTATAAAAATGAAAAGTTTGTTGATCTAACAGAAAAAATAAATGAAGCAAAGAAAGAAAATCTCAAAACATTTACTGGTATCTATGAAAAGATAAATACAAAAATGAAAGAAGAAAAATGTCCTTGTGATCGAGCTACAGATTATATTCCTGTATACAGACATGGATATTCATTTACAAAATCACTTTATAAACTTAAATTACAGAGAGAATTTACACAGACGGATTGCTATAAATATCTTCTTCTAAATACTGATTTTAAACACGTCTATGCTGACTCTACCTACAAAACTTTCGGTGTAAAAGAAGCTTCAATGTTCTATTTCAATAAAAACATAGGACAACTTAATGAAGAAGAAATTTTGACTTTAATTGCAATGTTAAAAAATCCAAGTCTTTATGATCCAATACGAAATAAAAAAGTAGTTCGTAATAGAGTTCTACTCTTGAAACGTATATTACATAGCCAAACAAAAAGCAAATATTAATACGTAGAATTACGTAATAAGATTAAACAGAAAAATATTTATGTTCCATAATTTCAGAGCGTAATTTTGAAACTTCCAAAATCCCAATTCGTTTTCCAACCGTTTTTATTAAAGCTTCTTTTTTAAGACTTGAAATAACCCGAATTGCTTGTTCTTCGGTCGTTCCTGCAAAATCGGCAATTTCTTTTCGAGAAAGATCAATATCAATTAAATCATTGATTTGTCCGAATTTACGATGAATATAAAGCAATAAATCAACCACACGTTCACGAACATTCATATGCGCAATTTTTCGAATGTTGTTTTCACTTTTATTCAATTCATCGGCATAAAACAACATTAAAGCATAGGTAAGTTCTGGAATATGCTGTAAAATTTCCAGCATCGTTTCATTGCTAAAATTGCACAAAACGGTATCTTCCAAGGCATAAGCACCAATTAAATACTTTTTCCCAGTTCCAAATCCGCGAAAACCAATAATATCTCCACTTTTCGTTAAGCGTACAATTTGCTCACGTCCGTTAATTCCCGTTTTTACCGTTTTCGCTTTTCCTTTGCAAATAAAATAAAGTCCTTGCAAAGAAGAACCTTCCACAATAAATTGATCCGATTTTTTGCAGACTATATTCTGTTTCTTAGAAACATAAATATTCATTTGCTCTAAATGGAGATGTTTCTTGATAAAGCAATTTTCATTGGCACAAGAATAACAAAGGGTTTGTTCTTCTTTCATGAGTCCTAATTTTTATTGGATTAAAAACTAATTTGTTGCTGCTCATTTTATTGCATCAAAAATAAAAAAATAAATTCAAAAAATAAGTATTTATACGTAAAAATACTTATTTTTGTATAAGTGATTTATCTAAATCACAACAGATTCAGGAAATAGTATCTAAAAAAAGAACTGTAATGCAAAATACCAAAATCAAAACTACCTGTTCCTACTGTGGCGTTGGCTGCGGCATAATCGTAACCAACGATGCTAAAAACGGCGTTATGGTTGAGGGTGACAAAGATCATCCGGTAAATAAAGGAATGTTGTGTTCTAAAGGAATGAATTTGCATTACGTAGTCAACGATACTTCTGACCGAATTTTATATCCTGAAATGCGAGGCAGTAAATCTTATCCGCTCGAGCGTGTAAGCTGGGATACAGCTCTAGATCGCGCTGCGGCAGTTTTTTCTTCTATTATAAAAAAACACGGACCAGACAGTGTAGGGTTTTATATTTCAGGACAATGTTTAACTGAGGAATATTACTTAGTAAATAAATTGGTAAAAGGTTTCTTGAAAACCAATAATATCGATACCAATTCACGACTCTGCATGAGTTCTGCCGTTGTGGGTTATAAAAAGACTTTTGGAGAAGATTCTGTACCAATTGCGTATGATGATATCGAATTGGCGGATACTTTTTTAATTACAGGCGCAAATCCCGCTTGGTGTCACCCTATTCTCTTCAGAAGACTTGAAAAACATAAAGAGAAAAATCCAAAAACGAAGATAATCGTAATTGATCCGAGGCGCACTGATACAGCCGCTTTCGCCGATTTGCATTTACAAATTCTTCCAGGTTCTGACATTATTTTGTATCATGCTATTGCCAGACGCATAATTGAAAAAGGTCATGTTGACCATGATTTTGTCAAAAACAATGCTGAAAATTTCAAACAATATAAAGATTTAGTATTAAGTACGTCGCTTGAAAAAGCATCAAAACTATGCGGAATATCAGTAAACGATATTAAACTCGCTGCAGATATTATTGGAAAGGCTAAAGGATTTATTTCACTTTGGGCAATGGGACTAAATCAAAGTGCTGTTGGCGTTGACAAAAATACGGCTTTACTGAATCTATCTTTATTAACAGGACAAGTTGGGAAACCAGGTTCTGGTCCATTTTCATTAACGGGTCAGCCGAATGCTATGGGCGGACGTGAAGTGGGCGGAATGGCAACACTTTTGGCAGCGCATAAAGACATTGCAAATCCTACACATCGCAAAGAAGTGGCTGACTTTTGGGGTGTTGACGAGATTTCAGATAAACCTGGGTTAACGGCAACAGAAATGTTTGAAGCTTTAGAATCGGGAAAAATGAAAGCTGTTTGGATTATCTGCACAAATCCTCTGGTTAGTTTGCCAGATTCCCGTCGAATCGAAAAAGCGCTTCAAAACGCTAAGTTTGTAGTGGTTCAGGATATTTCGCATAATGCTGACACAGCCAAATTTGCCGATTTACTTTTGCCTGCTGCCGGCTGGTTAGAGAAAGATGGAACAATGACCAATTCTGAACGCCGAATTTCTTATTTGCCAAAAGGAATTAATGCGCCGGGAGAAGCACTTCCTGATATTGAAATTTTAATTCGCTTTGCTAAAAAAATGAATTTCCATGGTTTCGATTTCAATAACGCCGAAGAAATTTACAAAGAGCATTGTGCACTTACCAAAGGCACTAATATTGATATTTCATTTTTAAATTACAATCGTTTAAAAACTGAAGGCACTTTTCAATGGCCGGTTCCAGATTACGGACATCCGGGAACACCACGATTATTTACTGATAAAAAATTCTATACGCCTTCTGGAAAGGCGATTTTTAATCTTCCTATTTCTATTGAAAATACATCGGTACAGCCCAATGCCGAATTTCCTTTTATTTTAACTACGGGACGAATTCGCGATCAATGGCACACGATGACCAAAACAGGAAAAGTTTCGAGATTATTAACCCACATTCCAAGTCCGGTTTTAGAGATAAATCCAATTGATGCCTTTAAAAATGAAATTAAAAATGGTGATATTATTACTGTTACAAGCAAAAATGGCGAAGTTCGCGTAAAAGCAAAAGTGACCGATTCTATTAAAGAAAAGGTACTTTTTCTTCCAATGCATTGGGGAAAACAACTTGAAAATGATTTGAATAGAACAAACAATTTAACGAATACTGTTGTAGATCCTATTTCAAAAGAACCTGATTTTAAATACACGACGGTTTCGATTAAAAAATATGTAAAACCATTTCAGAAAATTGCTATTGTTGGTGCCGGTGCAGCTTCATTCCGATTCATTCAAAATTATCGTGAATTCAATACCACTGATGAAATTATTGTTTTTTCGAATGAAATAAATCCGTTTTACAATCGTGTTTTACTACCCGAATATATGACAGGAGAATTCACTTGGGAACAACTTTTAAAGGTTAAAGACGGCGAAGCATTAAACAAGCTGAATATTACCATGAAAGCCGGGATTTCTATTGAAAAAATAGACTCCAATACAAAAACTATAAAAGATAGTTTGGGCGAAATACACACTTTCGATTCATTGATTTTAGCAACTGGAAGTCGCCCTTTTATTCCAGAAAATGCGCAACTGCACCTTCCGGGGCGATTTACTGTAAGAAGAAAAGAAGATGCTGACCGTTTAAAAAAACATCTTGACAGCACCAATCTTCCGCCGGAAGAACAGCATGTTGTTATTATTGGCGGAGGTCTATTAGGATTGGAATTGGCTGCTGCTTTAAAACATAAAAAAGTAAAAACTACTATAATTCAGAGAGCTTCGCGTTTAATGGAACGTCAGCTGGATCGAATTTCGAGCAAATTATTGGCCGAAGAAGTACAGCTTCGTGATATTCAGATTTATTTTGATAATGAAGTCAGCACCGTTTTTGAAACGGATAATGAAAACGAAATTGAAATTGCCTTAAAAAGCGGTAAAATTATAACTGCAAATGCAATTGTTTATACGATTGGAACAATTCCGAATATCGAAATTGCGAGAGAAGGTGGTCTTGCCTGCGGGCGCGGCGTAAAAGTCAATCAATATTTACAAACTTCGAATCCTGATATTTTTGCGATTGGAGAAATAGCAGAATTCAATAATAAATTATTCGGAATTACTTCTGCCGCCGAAGAACAAGCGGATATTCTGGCAAACTTTTTAGCTGGCGATATCAGCAGTTATTACAAAGGTTCGATTTTAATGAATATTTTAAAATTAGAAGATATAAATCTGTGTAGTATAGGAGATATTACAATTCCAGAAAACGATGATTCGTATGAAGAAATTGTTTTTACTGATTTGAAAAAACGTTATTACAAAAAATGCATTGTAAAAGATGATCTCTTAGTTGGTGCAATTTTAATGGGAGATAAGAATGAATTTGCCGAATTCAAAACGATGATTGAAAGCAAAATCGAATTATCAGACAAGCGAAATATGCTTTTAAGAGGAAGCTCTACTGCAAAACCTGTATTAGGAAAATTAGTTTGTTCCTGCAGTCAAGTTGGTGCCGGAAACATCGAAGAAACCATAAAAAGTGGTGTAAACGATTTTACCGATTTATGCAAAAACACTGGTGCAGGATTAGGATGCGGAAGCTGTAAAACGGAGGTTAAAGAGATATTGGCGAAATGTAAAGTTTAAAAAAATGTTTCAAGTTGCTTACCGTTTGTCATTTCGAGGAACGAGAAATCACACAAGAAACTCCGCAAAGTACAAACCAATCTTTGTCGAAATACGAGTGGGATTTCTCGTTCCTCGAAATGACAAGATTGCGGTCAAATTTGAAACTTGAAACTTGAAACTTGAAACCTAAAACAACGTGATGTCACCCTGAGCGAAGTCGAAGGGCTACACGTGAAAGGCTTCGACTTCGCTCAGCCTGACAAGCTCGAGAAAAACTTGAAACGTGAAACAAATAAAACTATGGAGTTAACAAGATTAATAGTAAAAGGAGGCGTTATCTCACCGGGAGAATTGCTAGAAGTAGTAAATATTGCTTTAGATGAAGGTCTAGATTCTATTTCTTTTGGTTCGAGACAGGATATTATTTTTCCTAAAGGTTTTAAATCTTTAGACAAAACCACTTTGGGAAAACATCATTTTGTTTATCCAGATCAAAAAAGCGGGAATAATATTGTTTCTTCTTATGTTTCAACCGATATTTTTAGAAATACCAATTGGCTGACAGGAAATCGTTTTTTGTATGTTTTAGAAGAATTTAAAGAACAACCCAAACTAAAAGTAAACATTACAGATCCAAAACAACAGTTGGTCCCTTTATTTACAGGACATTTAAACTTTATAGCTTCAGAACATGAAGATTATTGGTATCTATATATCAGACTTCCAAAATGGGAAAAGATGGAAGTTTATCCTGTCTTGATTTATACTTGGGATTTAGCGAAAACCTATTATGAAATCGAGAAAATTACAGATGAAACAACACTTGACATCGAAATGCTTTTTACGCTGATAAGCGAAGCTTTAGACACTAATAATCGAACAATCGACAAGCCTTTAAATATTCCGTTTTATCCTTTTCCTTATTACGAAGGAATGAATCGAATGGGAATCGATCAATACTGGCTTGGGCTTTATTGGCGAAATAATTTATACGATTTAGATTTCCTGAAAGAAATGTGCGATTTGTGTTTTGAATGCAAAATCGGTAAAATATGTATAACGCCTTGGAAATCTTTCATCATAAAAGGAATTCCGAAAGACCGAAAATTAGAATGGGAAAAATTCTTAGGCAAAAGAGGGATTAATGTTCGTCATTCCTTATTAGAATTAAACTGGCATCTACCTGTTGCTATGGAATGGGCATTGAACTTGAAAACATTTTTAGTTCGTACGCTTGATCAATTTGACATTAGTACATATGGACTTAATTTTGGTATTTCAGAATACAATCGCGACGGACATTATTTTACTTCGATTGTTATCGAAAAAAATGAACTTCCAGCAGCTTTAGAATCCATTAAAATCAGAGATACCTACAACGTTTTGTTTGCGAAAAATTTTGATCCGAATACCCGCGAATACATCGTTCACTCTCAGGATATCGACAAACTTGAGCTGCCAACTATTTTAATTGAATTAAGCCGAAAATATTTTGATGAACTCGGAAACGCAACAGCTGAAACCACTGAAAACCTGCAGAAAAAGGAAAAACCACAATTGGATATTTACCAATGTCAAGAATGTCTAACACTTTATAAACCGGAATATGGAGATGAAAGTCAAGGCATTCCGAAGGGGATTTTATTTACAGATTTAGGCGAGGATTATTGCTGTTCTTTGTGTGAATCACCAAAAAGCAATTTTAAAATTTTAGAGATTGTAACAAATTAATATCTTCTCAAATATTAATAGAATCTATTAGCTTCGTTAGTTCACTAACGCTCTTGCCCTGCTATCCGATATATCATATGTGAATCCATATAGTTATTGGGAGCAGGACAAAACATCCCTTTCTTCAGAGTTAGAGCATTTGTTTTCACTTGAATTTATTAGAAATATTTCAAGTTTCCCAATTCACAATTAACGATTCATAATTCATAATTCATAATTACATCTCATTTTTTCATGTAGAATTGTTAAGAGATTCTGGTTAAAAATTCCGATAAAAAAAACAAATAATTCACTTTCAACTACTTAATATTAATTTTTATAAGAAAACTTAACATTGAGTAACTTGTTTTATAATTATCTTTACTTAACTGTGAATTAACAATTTAGTTACATTGCTAACAATAACTTTACCTAAAAGCGCATTTAATATGGAAAACAAACCCGAAGAAAGTACCCCGGAAAAAATCGATTCTGTAAAACCTGAAGCTGTTAAACCAGTTACAGAAAACGCAAAACCAGAAAATACTCCTGTTAAGAAAGCACCTGTTCGCAAAGCTGCACCTGCAAAAACGACAGCAGCAAAACCAACTGCGGCAAAAGCAACTGTGGCAAAACCTGCTGCATCAAAGCCTACAACAACCAAGGCTCCTGCTGCTTCTGTTACAAAAGCTGCCGCAACACCTACAGCAAAAGCACCTGCTAAAGCAGTTGTAAAATCGGTGGCAACGACTACGCCAAAACCGGCTGTACGAAAAGCACCAGCAAAAAAAGTATTAACTCCTGCAGTAAAACCAGAAGAAAAAACGGCAGGTACTGCAACACCACTTACTGAACCTAAAAAAGAGAATACTAACCAAGCAGTTAAAACTGAAAAAGATAAAGCTGCTAAAAAAAGCCAAAAAAGTGAAAGATAAAGAAAAGGAAAAAGAGAAAAAGAAAGCAGCTAAGAAAAAAGAAAAAGCCAAGAAAGATAAAAAGAAAGAGAAAGCTAAAAAAGCAAAATTAAAAGCGAAAGCCAAGAAAAAAGAAAAAGCTAAAAAAGCGAAAGAAAAAGCTAAAGCTAAAAAAATTGCAAAAAAGAAAGCGAAGTCTCAAAAAAAGGCAAAAGCTAAAAAGAAGAAATAATTATTGAGAAAGGTTTAACTTTAAAAAAGTTAAACCTTTTTTTATTTCTGAGCTCTTACACTTAGTTTGTCATTTCGAGGAACGAGAAATCTTCGCAAGTAATTCCGTAAAGAAGATTGCCAATTTTTGTCGATTTACGAGTGCGATTTCTCTCCCGAAGCTTCGGGATCGAAATGACAAGATTGTGTAAAAAAGGCTTCGACTTCGCTAAGCCTGACAATCACAATTCACAATTCACAATTAACAATTAACAATTAACAATTAAACTATCCGCCAATTGCAATCATACTGCGGTTGTCAAAATGTTTAGCAGGATCATTCATTTCGTCAATTGTCGCCATTCCTGCTCTGACTTTATTTTTACTTTGGATAGCTGCTGCAATTAAATTCATAATTGATTCTCCATTTCTAAAAGGAGTCAATAAATCGGTTTCAGAATTTGAAAAAAGACAATTTTTAATTTTTCCATCAGCAGTTAAACGGATTCGGTTGCAGCTGTCACAAAACGGGTTTGTAATCGAACTTATTATTCCGAAATCGCCTTGAAAATCTTTTATTTTATAATTTCTTGATGTGAAGTTTTTTTCGTCTTCTAATTTTTGAATTTGCTCTGAAGAAAAAGTATTTTCAACCAACGATAATATCTCATTTTGTGAAACCATTTTACTTCTGTCCCACTCGTTTCCTGCAAAAGGCATAAACTCAATGAAGCGCACAGAAATAGGCAGAAACTGCGTTAGTTTTACAAAATCAACAATTTCATTATCATTAAAACCTTTCATTAAAACCACATTTACTTTTACCTGAAAATCATTGTTTAAAAGTAAATGGAGGTTATCAATAACTTTCTCAAACTGATTTCTGAGTGTTACAGCGTGAAATTTAGACGCAATCAAAGTATCTAAACTCAAATTGATCTTTTTGATTTTAAATTGCTTTAAAACGGCAATATGACGGTCAATTAAAATTCCGTTTGTCGTAATAGAAAGCGAAATATCTAAAGAAGCCAATTTTGAAATAATCTCAGGAAAGTCTTTTCGAAGAAGTGGTTCTCCTCCAGTTAATCTAATTTTATCAACACCATTTTTTACGAAAGTTTCGGCGATACTAAAAATCTCTTCAGCAGTCATTAAACTCGCTTTTGGAGAAAGTGCAATTCCATCAGCTGGCATGCAGTATGTACAACGCAGATTGCATTTTTCCAACAGCGAAATGCGCAGATAATTGTGTCTGCGTCCAAAACCATCCGTTAAAATAGTATTAGAGGCTGTCATGATTTTTTCCTTTTAAAATATGAAAAACGTGCATTACATGCGGAAACACAGCATCCATCGATTCTCTCGCTCCGTTTGTAGAGCCCGGTAAAGCCAAAACTAAGCTTTTGCCCAAAGTTCCCGCAACAGTTCTAGACAACATTGCATAAGGCATTCTTTGCTGTCCGTAATCGCGAATGGCTTCTTCAATTCCTGGAATTCTGCTTTCCAATATTGGCGACAAAGCTTCTGGTGTTACATCTCTCGGTGATAGTCCTGTTCCGCCCGTAAAAATTACCAGCTGATTTTCTTTTGCGTAATCTTTTGTTCTTTCCTGAATAATATCTAATTCATCAGGAATAATTTCATAATGCGCTGTTTCAACTCCGTATGAATCTAATTTTTCTACAATTATTTTTCCAGAACGATCTTCTTTATCGCCTGCAAAAATCGAATCAGAACAAACAAAAACAGCCGCCTTTATAACGTTTGGAAATTTATTTTTGAAAGAGGATTTTCCACCTTCTTTAGTAATCAATTTAATAGTTGAAATCTCGATTTCTTTATCAATTGGTTTCAGCATATCGTACATTGTCAATGCTACGATTGATGCGCCGTGCATGGCTTCAACCTCAACTCCAGTTTTATAAACGGTTTTTACATTAAAGATAATCTGAATTTCTAATCCTTCAATTTTATATTCTACCGAAGTAAATTCAATTGGAATCGGATGACAATCGGGAATGGATAAATGGGTGTTTTTTACCGCAAATAATCCAGCTGTTTTTGCCATTTCGAGAACATTTCCTTTTGGCACAAGATTATTTACGACAGCATCAATTGTTTCTTGTTTGCTGACTTTTACAATTGCCGTTGCTGTTGCTTTTCGTAATGTGCTTATTTTATGCGTAATATCTACCATTAACTATTTTGTTTCCAAGTGAATGTATCGTTTTCAAACATCTCTTTACCAAAAATTGGTACGTCGGTTTTTATCCAGTTTACTATGGTTTCTGTGGCTTCGTAAACTTGTTTGCGTCGTGTTGCTGAAACAAACACAAACAAACAGATTTCGCCTGCTTTTACAACACCTAAACTGTGATAAATGTGCATGCAGGTCAAGTCGAATTTAGCAAACGCTTTCTCGCGAATTGTGTGTAATGCCTCATTTGCCATATCGGTATAAGCGGAATAATCAATCGCAACAACTGTATTATCGTGAATTACATCGGCACGAACTTGTCCTAAAAAAATATTGTGTGCGCCAATTGTATGTTTCGATTGGTGTTTCGCGATCGACTCGGCAATAAATTCAGGAGAAATTGGTCCTTCTACAAATACATTTTTACTCATTTTTTATATGTTTTTTTTATAGCCGCGAATTACACTAATTTTCACTAATTAAATTCTATAGTAAAGAAAGTTAGCCGCAATATTGTCATTTCGACGGAGGAGAAATCTTCACAAGTGGCGCCATAACTAGACCCCAATCTTTGTCGAGCCACCTACGAAGATTTCTCCTCCGTCGAAATGACAAACTATGCGTAAATCTTTGGCTATATTTTTATTTCTTCTTTCAATAATTTCTTCATTGCCAAAACACCTCCAGCAATACTTTTCACATTCTTAAATTGATATTTTTGAAGTACCTCAACTGCCATTTTACTTCTGATTCCGGATTGACAGAAAACATAGATCATTTGTTTTTTGTCCAGTTTTTCGATTTCATTTTCCAAAAGCATTAATGGAATCTGAACTTGATTTTTTAAACTTATTTTTGGCAATTCGTCCCTATTTCTAACATCTAAAAATAAAATGGAATCATTGTTTATTTCCTCTAAAACGGAACCAAAACTTATTTCTGCAACCTCAGATTTATTATATTTTTCTTCGAATGATTCTTTGCTTATTGACTGAATATCACTTCTGTCAAAACCATATTTTTGTTGTTCGTTGTTCAAAATATTGTAAACCAATATTTTTCCATTCAAAACTTCTCCAATTCCGAGAATCATTTTTAAAACTTCATTTGCTTGAAGCATACCGATAATTCCAACTGAAATTCCAATTACTCCAGCATCTTCACAATTCAAAGCATTATTATTTTCATCGGGATATAAACATCTGTATGTTGGTCCGTTTTGATAATTAAAAACAGAAACTTGTCCCTGAAATCTAAAAATAGATCCATAAACCATTGGTTTATTAACGACAAGACACGCATCGTTTATTAAATATTTTATTGCAATATTATCTGTTGCATCAACAATAATATCATATTTTTCAAATAATGAAATAGCATTTTTTCCTGATAACTTTTCAGAAACTGCATTTACTTTTACTTCAGAATTCAATTCAGAAATCATCAATTTGGCTTCTTCTGCTTTTGATTTTCCAACTGCTGAAGTTTTATAAATAACTTGTCTGTGCAGATTTGAAATTTCAATTGTATCATCATCCACAATCCCAATTTCACCAACTCCAGCGGAAGCCAAATACGGCAAAATTGCTGCGCCCAAACCACCGGCACCAACAACCAAAACTTTAGATTTCAGCAATTTGTACTGACCTTCGTCTCCAATTTCTGGAAGAATTATTTGTCTGTTATATCGGTTTGATGTATTCATTTTTTATCCTCCCGCAAATGGCGGCAATAAAGCGACAACATCGCTTGTCTGTAATGTAAAATCTGTTGTTTTTGAAACTATTTTTTGGTTTACGGCAACGCTGAAAGTCAGTGCTTCGAACTCATATTTTTCGTTTAAGTCTTGCAATAATTTTTGCAGTGATACTTCAGAAAAAGATAACTTTTCGAATTCACATTTTGTCTTTTCGGCTACAACTCCAAAATATTTAACTTCAATCATTATTATAAATTTAAATTCTGAAAAATGAATTCATCATCAAAATGTTCCTGAAAATACGAAATCCAGCTTGAAGTATTTCGTACTACTTCGCCAATCACAATAATTGCAGGCGATGATATGTTTTTTTCAGATACCAATTTAGTAATTGTATCAATAGTTCCAATTACTTTTTGCTCTGAATTTTTCGTTCCGTTTTGAATAATCGCAATTGGCAGATTGTCATTTCTATTTTCCTGATAAATAGAAATAATTTCATCCAGTTTATGCATTCCCATTAAAATAACTACCGTTGCAGCTGATTTTGAAGCTAACTGAACATCTTTTGATAATTTATGATCTGAAGTTGTTCCAGTAATTACCCAAAAACTTTCGGCAACTTTTCTTTGTGTCAAACTAATTCCTACTGAAGCAGGAACACCTAAAGCTGATGAAATTCCCGGTACAATTGCGGTTTCGATTTCAAATCGCTCTGCAAATTCAATTTCTTCACTTCCGCGTCCAAAAATAAAAGGATCACCGCCTTTTAAACGAACAACATGACCGTGCGTTTTTGCCATCGAAACAATCAAATCATTAATCTGATCTTGTGTGTAAGCGTGACAACCCAATCGTTTTCCAACAAAAACTATTTCGGCATTCGATGCATATTCCAATAATTCTTCGTTAACCAAAGCATCATACAAAACAACATCGGCACTTTTTAAAGCTTTTATAGCTTTCATCGTAATCAATTCAACGTCGCCCGGACCTGCGCCTACAATCGTTAATTTTGGTGTTTTTAAGCTTTGCATACTCTTTAACTTAAATTGATATTCAGATCATTTAATTCGTCTGCCGAATTAATATTGGTTAAATGAAAGTTTTCGCTTTCTTCTATATTTACAATTTGATGCGGCACTTTCGCAAGTAAATCCATCATTTTTAATTCATTAGAATCAACAGCTTCTTTAATTATTGAAAGAACTTTTTTTGAATAAATTCCAATTAATGGATGTATTCGGCTTTCTGAAGCAAAAACAGTAATTCCAGCTTCTTCTGTATGTTTTGAAATTAATTCTTGTAATAATTCAGTTGAAATTAATGGAATATCGCAGCTTAAAATCAAATTAAATTCGGTTTCAGAATGTGATAATGCAGTGTAAATTCCACCTAACGGCCCTTTCTCTGCAATAACATCAGGTATTTTTTGGTACGGCAGATAATCATATTCTTTTGAAGCCGTAATCAATTTTATCTGATCTGTAATGGGTAAAATAGCCCGAATTATATGTTCAATAAATGGTTTTTCCTGAAACAGCACTAATCCTTTTTCAGACTGCATTCTGGAGCTTTTTCCGCCGCAAAGAATAAATACTGTTGGTGTTTCCATGATTAATTTTGTTTCAGGTTTTTCCTTGTTTCACGTTTCAGGTTGTTTTACCGCAAAGAGCGCTAAGAATTTTTATTCATTATTATCTTTAAAATTAAGTTCACAAAGCTGAAAATTCACCAAGGTTTCAAACTTTAGCTGTGTGTTTTTATTTATACAGCGACCATTATCTTTATTACTCAAAAATCTTTTTTCTATGCTCTTTTCTATTTTCTGATTCTAAGAATCTAAAATTAATCTATCGGTAATAATGTAACCAATTGCCCTTTTTTATATTCTTCAATGTTCTCGGGAACTATTAGTAAACTGTTTGCGACGGCAAAAGTGTTAAGCATTGCAGAACTTTGACTGTCTAAAACTTCAACATGTGTTTCGTTGTATTTAGCTTTCAAAAACAATGTTTTCCCTGTCTTGTTTTTAAGATCTGAGTTTAATTTCCGAATTACTTTTGTTTTATGAATCTCCAAAAATCCAATTCTGCTTTTTATTGCCGGAACAACATAAATGTAAAAATTAGTCAGTGATGATGCTGGATTTCCAGGTAAAGCAAAAACTAAAGTTTCATTTTTAGAACCAAAAAACATAGGTTTTCCCGGTTTTTGATTGATTTTATAGAACAGTTCTTTTACATCATTCTGCAACAATGCTTCTTTTACAAAATCATAATCTCCAACTGAAATTCCGCCAGAAATTAAAACTATATCATACTTTTTTAAAATACTTTTTAATGCTTTTTTCGTTGCTTTTAAATTATCTTTTACGCTGTAAACTTTCGTTTTTTTAATTCCAATAGTTTCAAGAGCGACTTGAAGCATAACAGAATTACTTTCGTAAATTTTTCCTTTTTTCAGTTTTTCGCCGGGTTTTACTAATTCGTTACCTGTTACTAAAATAGCGACTTTAGGTTTCTTGTGCACTTTAATTTCTGTGATTCCTAAACTGGCTAAAAAACCAATTGCGGCTGGAGTCATTAAAGTCCCTGCTTCAAAAACAATATCATCTTTAGCAATCTGCTCTCCTTTTGGGCGAATATTTGCACTTTTTGCGGGCATTGCAGCTATAAGTATCGAATTTTTATTTGCAATTACATGCTCTTGCATTACAACAGTATCAGCATCATCAGGCACAAATGCGCCTGTAAATATTCTAACGGCTTCATTTGCATTCAATTTTAAATTTGAATGATCTCCTGCTTGAGATGTACTTACTATATCATATTGATGTTTTATACTGTGAATAAAAGCATATCCATCCATAGCCGATTGACGAAACGGGGGCATATGAATTGGAGAAATAACTTTCTCTGCCAAAACATAACCTAATGCTTTACTTACGGCTATTTGCTGTACAGGCATTTTGGCACTGTTTGCTTCAATTATTGTTAAGGCTTCTTCAACTTTTATCATAAAATGCTATCCTTTATAAGCAAAAAAATACTTATTACAAACATAAGTATTTTTACTTAGTTAAAATCATTAGTACCTATTTTTTTTGAATATAAATTTAGCGTAATTCTTTTGAATACTCTCAGAAAAAATCTAACAGCATTTTTTATGGCAGAAAATCTTGTTTATTTATTTCTAAAATTACCTTTTGGCAGATAATACAACCATGCAAAACCAATTAAAAATAGGATTGCTGATGCTATGAATGCAGGAATCAATATTTCTTTATTATTGTCTAATGCGTTATTTAATGAGGCATACAAAAGCCAAATTTGAATGCTGACATTTAATATTAAAATAAAAATAAGTGTTGAAAGTATATTGTTCAGCTTATTAGGGTTTGCGCGATTCTGGCTGCGTCTAAAAGTACTCATACTTATAAAATTAAATTATACAAATTAGCTTTCTTTTTTTTCGATATAGGCTTTTACAAAAACGGCATTCTCTTTAAACACAACTTCTAGTTGCGGTAAAGCTCTTGGCGGCGGTCCGGCAATTACATCTCCAGTTTTAGCATCAAATGATCCTTCGTGGCAAGGGCAATGTATAATTCCTGTTCCCGGCTTATAAAATACTGAACAGGATAAATGTGTACATTTTTGCTCGTAAGCTTTAAATTCTCCGCTTTCAAGATGTATTAAAATATAGGGAATTGTGCTGCCTTCTAATACAAAACCTCTTGTTCCGCCCACGGGAACATCTTCTTTGTTACAAATAAAATGTTCGCCTTGCACTTCTTCTTTTGGCAGTAAAAATGCTTTTGCGGTTACAAAACCGCTTCCAACCATTAATCCGCCAGAAACAAAAGTCAGGAATTTAGCGAAATCGCGTCGGCTGACTTGAGTTGATTCCTGTTTTTTTATGGGGAAATCCTTTTTCCAGTTTTGATTTAAATTATCTTCTTTTGACATGACTCGGATTTAATAAATTCTTAATTCATTACTGCCTTTCGGCATCATAATATTGACTTTTGTAGTAACTCTTTCTTGTCCAAAAATGAAATTATTGATTGGTGTACTATTTGGTCTCATTTCTTCAATTTGTTCTCTTGTTCCGTAAAATAATGCTCCACTTGGGCAGACTGTTGCGCACATTGGTTTTTTTCCAACGCTGGTACGGTCGTAGCACATCGTACATTTCATCATTAAATCGTATTCTTCCATTTTTTTAGGTACTCCAAACGGACAAGCCATTACGCAGTTCGAACACCCTATACATCTTTCTGTACTTGCGGTATGAACTACGCCAAATTCATCTTGCGAAATCGCATCAGCCGGGCATACATTAGCACAAACTGGATCTTCGCAATGCATACAAACTTGCACAGTAGTTTGGATTGTTGAGGAACGTTCTACATAATTAACACTGATCAGAGATTCCTGTCCGTTTGTTTCGCATTCTGCACAAGCCATTTCACAGGCTTTACATCCAATACAGCGTTGCAGATCTACAAAAAACTCTTCGTTTCTATTAAAATTGGTTAAATTCATAAGTCTTCTTTTATAGATTAAACACTTGCAAAAGCATCAGAACCAGCAGAGGATGGTGCAATTTCGCCAAGCGGATTTAATGAACAGGCACAAACTTTAAATTCTGGCATTTTAGAAATAGGATCTAAAGTTCCAATTGTTAATTGATTAGCCGATTTAATTCCCGGCCAGTGATATGGTATAAATACAGTATCTTTTCGAATTGTTTCAACTATGTTTGCAGGAAAAACGCCTTCTCCTCTTCGGGTTAAAACTTTTACCAATTCACGTTGCTTAATACCATACTTCAGAGCCAGCTCAGGATGAATTTCTAACAACGGTTCAGGAAACTGATCTACCAGCTTACCTATTCGGCGGGTTTGTGTTCCGCTCAAATATTGAGAAACCACACGACCTGTAGTTAGTGTTATTGGAAATTCTTCATCAGTAACTTCTCCTGGAAGTTTATATGGAGCAGGATTAAAATGAGCTCTTTTATCTGGAGTTGCAAACACTTTATCTTCCCATAATCTAGGTGTTCCGGGATGATCATCTGTTGGGCAAGGCCAGAAAACGCCCATATTATCTTCTATTTTTTTATACGATATTCCGAAATAATTTGCTGTTCCGCCATTAGATGCAACACGTAATTCATTAAATATAGCTTCACTATTTTCATAAGTAAACTTATCTTCTACTCCCAATCTTTTTGCTAATTCTAAAAATATTGAAGTATCTGTTCTAGCCTCGCCAGGAGGTGTCACAGCTTGACGAATTCGGATAACTCTTCCTTCTGCCGATGTTGTAGTTCCTTCTTCTTCTTCTTGCAATGATCCAGCCAGAACAATATCTGCATGACGAGCGGTTTCATTTAAAAAGAAATCAATACAAACGTAAAACTCTAATTTTTCAAGCGCTTCTCGTACATAATTATTATTAGGCAATGATACCAGCGGATTAAAGCAAATAGAAAGTAAACCTTTTATTTCTCCTCTGTGTATAGCATCAATAATTTCATAAGCCGATAAACCTTTTCCGGGCATATCTTTTTCGTCGATTCCCCAAACTTGTGATATGTATTTACGATGTTCTGGGTTTTCAATGTCTCTATTTCCAGGTAATTGATCACATTTATGACCATGCTCTCTTCCTCCCTGTCCATTTCCTTGTCCAGTAATTGTTGCGTATCCGCAGTAAGGTCTGCCTAATCTTCCTGTTGCCAAAACTAAATTGATACAGCCTACTACATTATCAACACCTTTAGAGTGCTGCTCTATCCCGCGTGCGTGAAGTAAAAAGCTCGTTTTTGCTTTTCCCCATAACTCAGCAGCAGCTTTTATCTTTTCTTTGTCAATTCCAGTAACTTCTTCCGCCCATTCTAAAGTATAATCTTTTACTGCATCAATTGTTTCTTGAAATCCTGAAGTATGATTGTCGATAAAATCGTGATCTAACATATCATGATCTACCAGATATTTTAGCATTGCTCCATATAAAGCAGAATCTGTTCCGGGCTTTACATCTAAATGAATCTCTGCAGTCCTTGCTAATGGAATCATTCTTGGATCGATTACAATTAACTTAGCGCCGCGATCACGAGCTTTCCAAATCCAGTGGGTTAAAGTTGGAAATGTTTCACTGATATTTGCACCAGCAACAATAATTACTTCTGCATATTCAAGATCAGAATAATTATTTGAGCCTCGATCTAAACCAAAGGCTTTTTTATTTCCTGCTCCTGCACTTACCATACAAAGTCTACCGTTGTAGTCTAAGTTTTTTGTTTTTAAGGCTACACGAGCAAACTTACCTACTAAATAACTTTTTTCATTTGAGAGTGATACGCCAGATAACATTGAAAAAGCATCTTTACCATACTTTTCCTGAATTCTTTTAATTTCAGATACGGTTTTATCCATTGCCTCATCCCAAGTCGCTTTTTCAAAACCTTTTCCTTCTACTCTTTTCAAAGGATGTAATAAACGATCTGGGTGATTATTTTGTAAATAGCGTTGTACTCCTTTTGGACATAAACGCCCTTCGTTGAAAGGAAATTCCATCCAAGGTTCGAAGCCAACTACTTGATTATCTTTTACAGATAATTGAATACCACATTGCATGCCGCAAAAGCAGCAATGTGTTTTTACCAATTTATCTGGTTCGTCTCTACCTTCATAACCATCTTTAGGCGCATAATTTAAATGCGGACCGAACTCTTCAATAATTTTTTCAGTTGATACAGGTAATTTTGCCATTGTCTTTTTTTGTTTGTTTTGCTTCAGGTTTCAAATTTCAGGTTTAATGTTCTTTGCGGAACTTGAAACCTGAAATTTGAAACTTGAAACTATATTCTTTATCCAAATAAGCTTCCTCCGCTTTCTATTCTGGCTTTTAAATGTGCTTGTGCTAAGCGTGATCTTTTTCCTTCTGGACTTAAATCCAAGTGAGAAGTTCCATCTTCATGCGTAAAATCAAAACCCAATTGTTTGGTTACAATTTTTAAATCATTGATATGAAGTTTTGTTGCAAATTCTTCTCCAGTGTGCGGGCAAACTGCCATTCCTTGTTTGATTCCTTCTTTTTTATAAATATGAGCTCCAATTTGTGCGGGACGCTGAATGATATGAAAGAATTTTCCAAACGGAATCCATATTAAAAACATGATTACGGTTACGGCATGAATTACGGCTAAGAAATCATATGCAAATCCTTTCATAAATTGATACGAATACGTCAAGCATAAACCTGTAACTGATATTGCAATTAATAAAATCAACGGCAGTAAATCACCTTCAAAGGTTTGAGTTGCAATTAATCCCGGATTTGTTAATCTTCGTCTTAAATAATATACAGACCCGATTATTACAAGCCATGATGACCAGTTTAGGGCATGAAAAATTAAAAAGGCAAGAAAAGATCCTATTTCGAAATCCATCATTTTAAATCCGAAGAAATGCGCCTCGTAAATGGAAATAGAATTAGGTGCCAATGAAAAATGTATCCATCCAAATGTCAACGGAATTGTAATCGCAAAAGCAGACAAGCAGCCTAATGCGATACAAAAATGGGCAAACCAGCGCCATTTACTTCTTGGGTAAATAAACTTTTGAACAACAATATTTTGTACTGATTCTTTTCCTAAAAACCACAAATGTGAAAATATTTTTCCTGTAAAAAGAAATTTGATACTTCTTTTAAAATACATCCAAGTTGGCGGACGCTGCAGCCAAACGGTATATCGATAAACGATTCCGAAGAAAGCAAATACGGTTCCGAATAAATAAGTAATTAATGCTGCATCGAAATTCTGCAATTGTCTGGAACCATAAAACACAAGTACGATAGTGAGTATTGAAACCAGCGAAGCAACAAGCAGGGCTTTGGTATTAAATGTTTTATCTTTCATCCTTAATTTTAATTTTAATGATTACTTATTAACTTGGTTTCTCGCATCCTTTACGATTGTAGAACCACCAATTGATACCTGTAGCTAATATAGTGAAAATAGCAACACCAATAAAGAATTGATCTACAGTACCATTAGCTGAAAGATTATTTCCTATTAGTTTTGAAAAAATAAATGGTCCAAATGCAGCAATTGCAGCTGTCCAACCAATTACTCCAGCTGCCTGACGTTGGTTTTCGGCAAAAATAATTGGGTATTGTCTAAAGGTACCTGCGTTTCCAATTCCTGTAAAAAAGAACATTGCTAAAATTACGGTTACAAAAAGAGGAAACTGCTCCATACTTGTTGGTGCTACTAATCCTTCTGTAACTAAAATAATTGATCCTGCCAAAATTCCTAAACCAGTAATTGTAGTAAGTATAGCCCCGCCTACTTTATCGGCTACAAAGCCAAAAGCAATACGGCTGGCAGAACCAATAAGCGGCCCATAAAAAGCATAAACTAATGGATCTGGTGCGTTTGGAAAATCACCATACAAAAACTTAATCATTAAAGGAAAAGCGGCAGATAAACCGGCAAATGTTCCAAAAGTCATGATGTAAGTAATGGTACAATACCACGTATGTTTATTAGAAAAAATATCTAACTGCTCTTTAATTGACGCTTTCATTGGAATACTTTTTAAGTAAAACCAACTTATAATAGATAATAATATTAGGAACGGAGCGTACCAAAATGCAGCCGATTGCAAATAAATTTCGGTGTTTTTGACTGCAGTATTTTTAGGACTGATATCATTTAGTATTTTCTCGGCCATCTTTGGATTTGCATTTGCAATAGCCTTAGCTTTTGCTTTTAAAGGCAACGCCGTAAAAAGAGCCACTTTATCATCTGATTGTATCGATGCAGTTACTGAATCAGTAACTGTTTTCTTTACGTTAGTCAATATTCTAGCTTGTACGTCAGGATCTAAAGCAGAAAAAACCTCTTTTTGTTTTTCAATACTAGCATTCTGAAAAACAACGATTGCTTCTTTATGATCAATACTTGTAAATACTGATGCGGCACCAAAAATACTAACACTTATAATAAGCGGCGTAACAAATTGTGCTACCGAAACACCAAAATTCCCAATTCCAGCCTGAATCCCAAGAGCTGTTCCTTTAAGTCTTTTAGGAAAAAACAAACTGGTACTCGGCATATAAGAAGAGAAATCCCCACCACCAAAACCTGTAGTAAAAGCTAAAAGTGCAAATACCCAAAATGGTGTATTTACATCCATTACTGCAAAACCAATTCCGATTACAGGAATCAATTTAATAAGTGTAGCAAACGAGACTATATGTCTTGTTCCAAAAATAGGTAATATAAAAGTATGTATAATTCTTAAAAATCCTGCTGCAAGTCCAGGAATTGCAGTCAGCCAAAAAAGTTGATCCTTAGTAAATCGAAATCCCAATCCTGGCAATTTTACGGCAATAACACTCATCATAAACCATGATGCAAATGATAAAACTAAAGTGATCGTTGTTATTGTTAACGTTCTCCAAGCGATTTTACTTCCGGTAGAATTCCAAAATACTTCATCTTCTGGATCCCATTTATCTAACCAAGTTTTCATATATCTATTATTAAGTTATTTTAAATTTTTAATGATTGCTTTCAATATCTCTGGTGAAATCTGGAAGTTTAGATCGAGTTGCATTAATAATTGTTCGATGCATCCAAAGAAGACAAAGCACAGAAACTATAAAAATGAAAATCCATGAACTAGTCCAAAGTCCTGTATAATTAAGAAGATAACCAAAGATTATTGGGCCGGCGAAACCGCCAAGTCCGCCAATTAAACCAACCATTCCTCCCACTACTCCAACTTCATTTGGAAAATATTCTGGAATATGTTTATAAACAGCAGCCTTTCCAATTCCCCAAGAAATTCCAATTAGAATTACTAAAACCACATATACCCAAAGATTAGCACTAAACTTAATTTGTGTAACTCCTTGCGCTAATAATTCTTTCTTTTTGACTTCTTGATTTTGTTTGACAAGGATTTCCTGCCAAGAATTTTTTACTGGAAAAATGGCAGCTTCACCATCATTTTTAACTTGTTTGGTATGTATATTATGTACTTTTCCATCTACTACTACTTTATCTGCAGTAATTTCTGTAACTGTACCGTTATTCATTGCCATAACTCCGGGCCCTGCGGTAAAAATTTCCATTTTTGGAAACATCAATAAAAAACTAATTACTATCGATGATCCTAATACCCAATACATTACTTTTCTAGCTCCAAACTTATCTGATAAATAACCTCCAAAAGCTCTAATAACTCCAGATGGCAGACTAAACATAGTAGCAAACATCCCTCCCATTACTAAAGTGGTATGGTACACATTCATGAAATTTGGAAGCAGCCATTGTGAATACGCCACAAAAAAACCGAACACTAAAAAGTAATACGCTCCAAAACGCCAAACTCGAACGTTTTTAAGAGGCGACATCAATTGCCCCATTGTTTTTGAAACTCCTTTGTTGACTTTATTTTTTGCAAAAACAATAAAAAGTATCCCAATTACAACAAGTGTTACAGCATAAATAACTGGAAGTGTTTTCCACCCGTTTATCGGATCATTTTCTGATAAATTATTTAGCAAAGTGGGGGCTATAAAAGTAGTAATTGCTGCTCCGGCATTTCCCATTCCGAAAATTCCTAAAGCACGTCCCTGCCATTCTTTTGGATACCAGATTGAAGTATATCCTATCCCAACAGCGAAACTTGTCCCTACTAATCCGAAAAGAAAACTTAATACTGCAAAACTCCAAAATGAAGTTGCAAATGGCAATAAAAATAAGGGGATTGAGCACAATAAAAGTAATGTCGAAAATATAATTTTTCCTCCGTATTTGTCTGTCAAAATACCTATAGGTAATCGAAAAATAGAACCTGAAAGTATAGGAATTCCTAATAACCACCCAGTCTCAACAACTGTAAAATTAAATATCCCTTTATCAACTAGATAAGTTACCAAAACGCCATTTAATGTCCAACAGGCAAAGCAAATGGTAAAAGCAAGTGTATTTAAAAATAAAATTCGGTGGGATTGAGACAGATTACTCATATAATAATTATTAAAATATTAGTGAACTATTATCAGTACTTAATATGACAACAAAATTAAAACAGTTAACCTCTGCAAAAAATGACATATGTCATATTAAAGATAATCTTGTCTTTAATATGACATAAATCGAATATAGATAAATTACATTTTTTAGCAGCAACAGCAACATCTTCATTAGAACTGAAATTCCACCTTAATTACAGTAGAAATAAATGTTCTTATTCCCTATTCATCTATCTTTCAACAATCTAAAATTAATAAAAAATATCAAACTACAT
>NZ_NRQV01000018.1:0-83100 GCF_004119505.1 Flavobacterium sp. YO64
ATTTTGATAAGGACATTCAATTTTCTTAAAATACCACATCTTTTATTAACAATTGTTTATCATTTTAACCAACTGACAAGCAATCATTTTAAATATATAATTAAGACAAAAAAAACAGCTCAAAAAATACTTTAAAGGCAGAAATTAAAACTATTAACCTACTAATCCAAAAGCTATGTCTAAAGGTCATTTTTTTAAAAAACTCCGTTATCCAAATGTTTTTGTTCTTTTATTAATTGTATTTCTTTCTTGCGCTTTACTAATATTTATTAATTTTTTTACCATCAAAATATTATCTGCAAATAGAGCTTATGTAAATGGCGAATCACATTATTCAAAAGGCCAAAAAGATGCTTCCAGACATCTTTTAACCTATCTCTACACAAAAGATGAAAACCAATGGAATTTATACTTAGAGGAATTAAAAGTTCCGCAAGGTGATGGAATTGCCAGGGTAACACTTTTAAAAGTTGGCGACAATGAGGCAGCTCGAAAAGGTCTTCTTACGGGCCGAAATAACGAAGCTGATTTAGATGATCTTGTTTGGCTGTTTGTTCATTTTAAAGAGATTCCATTTTTAGCAAAAGCAATTCACGAATGGGAACAAGGTGACAAATTAATCTATCAATTATTTATTATTGGACAACAAATAGATTCAAAAATAAAATGCGACCAACTAACTGATGCCGATCAACAAAAATTTCTTCAACAAATTAGCAGCATCAGTGATAAACTAACTATCAATGAACGGAACTTCTCTAACACACTAGGAGAAGGAACTCGCACAATAAAAGACCTTCTTATCATTATCAATATTGTTTTTATATTAATAATTATTTGCAGCGTTTCTCTTTATTATTCAATCATGGTTAAACGATTAATTGTTTCTAAAAAGGAAATTGAAGTCAAAAATGAAAATCTAATATTAGTCAACCATGAACTCGATAGATTTGTTTACAGCGCATCACATGACTTAAGATCCCCTATAACCTCTCTAAAAGGGCTCATCCAAATTACCCAGCTTGAAGACGATATAGACCAAATCAAAGATTATTTAAATTTAATGCATCAGAGTCTTTGCAAACAAGATCAATTTATAAGTGATATTATAGATTATTCCAAAAACAAAAGGATACAAACAATCATAGAACCCGTTAATCTAAAAGAATTATTTGACGAAGCAATTGCGCAATTAATGCATATTGAAAATGCTAACAAGATAACTTTTACCAAAGAATTACTACTTGATCAAATTCAAAGTGATCGTTTACGCTTAAGAATTATCATAAGTAATTTACTCTCAAATGCAATAAAATATGCCGACAACAGCAAACAAGAAATGCTTATTTCTATAAAAACTTATTTTGACGGCGGTTTTCATAAAATAGAAATATCAGATAATGGAATTGGCATTAAAGAGGAATTCAGGGATCATATTTTTGAAATGTACTTTGGGACTAACAAAAATAAAGGATCAGGACTAGGGCTATATATAGTAAAAGAGGCCGTCGAAAATATTAAAGGAAACATATCTGTATCCTCAAAAACTAATATAGGAAGCAAATTTATTGTAACAATTCCAAATACATATGATGCCTAAACCAGAATTCTTATTAATTGAAGACAATTTGATAGACCAGCTTGTTATTAAACAACTATTAAAAAAAGTGTTTAATATAACCGAGCTAAGTATCACTAATGATGGTAATGAGGGAATTTTATGGCTTAACAATAATAAAAAAAAGAATCAATCCTTAGTCATCTTATTAGACATTCAAATGCCTATAATGAATGGTTTTGATTTTTTAAATGAGTTCCACAAGCTAAGCGAAGATTTTAAAAGAGGGATTCAAATTTATGTACTTTCATCAACATTAGACACTAATGAAATTCAAGAAATCAAGAATAGTAAATATATAACTGATTTTTTAAGCAAACCTCTTTCAATTGAAGAATTTAAAACAAAAATTTACTTAACTATTTAAATAATTTTATTCTAAAACACGATTTACCTGCGAAAATGCTCTTGTATAATAAGCTTCTTTTGTCGAAGAAATCATAACACCGCCGTGAGTAGAAGAATGTACGAATTTAATCTCGCCATCGACATTTTCAACAACCATACCAACATGGTTTATATGGCGCCTTCCATTGGTTTTAAAGAAAATTAAATCTCCTTTTTGAGCTTCTTCTGAAGCTACTTTTGTTCCTATTCGAGATTGTTCTATTGAACTTCTTGGCAGTTTGATATCGAAGTTCCCAAAAGTACAAAACATTAATCCTGAACAATCAAAACCTGCTTTTGTAGTTCCGCCAGAACGGTAACGTGTTCCAATATTTTCAGTTGCATTACTAATCAGCTGATTAATTAAATCGGAATGATTACTTAGTCTAACAACTCCCGAATCTTTGACTGCATTTGAGTTATCTGCGACTACTATTGAAGGCTGTGCACTATCGATTACTTGAGATGAATTTACATTTAAAGCATCTGCCTTTTCTTTAGTGGTTTTAATCTTTAAAACAGATCCTACCGGAAGTTTCCCTTTTATAAATGGATTTTGTCGTTCTAGCTCAGCTACTGTAATTCCGTATCTTTTTGCAATAGCATACTTTGTTTCTTTTGGCTGCACCTCAACGACAACTTCTGCATTTTCTGAAGTAATAATTTCAGGTTTTGTTACATCAGTATTAATTCCAGTTGTGGCAGTTGCGATCGCATTTGAAGAAGTACTACCTTCCTTCTCAGCATTTAAATCGTTTGTTTCTAATAACTGATTGGCTTTTTCTGCTGTGATACTAATCTTTAAAGATTGCCCTACCCGGAGTTTCTTTTTGATTAAAGGATTCTGACGTTCTAATTCTGCTACCGTTATTCCATACTTCTTAGCAATTGAGTATTTTGTCTCTTTAACTTGTACTTTAACGTTAAGCTCTGTATTTGCAATAGGAACAATTTCTGGTGTTGCTCCATTTGTATTAACTGCATTTTCTGAACTTACTACAGCATTAGAAGGAATATTTAGATGCTGTCCTATTTTTAAACCGTCTGTTTCTAATGCTGGATTTGCTTTTTTCAATTCATCAACAGAAACATTGAATTTTTTAGCGATTCCCCAAAGTGTTTCTTTTTGCGAAACTTCATGTGAACCTGGAGTATCATAAGCTATATTTTTCGTTTTACTTGCTTCAGTTTGAGAAGATTTTTGCGCAGTACGAACATTTTTATTCGGGATTAGCAAAACCGAATTTAGTTTTAAAACTTTAGGTGCATTAGGATTTGCATCTTGGATATCTTTTACTTTTACACCATATTTTTTAGCAATTACAGTAATGTTTTCTCCTTTTGAGATTTTATGTTTGGTAAATTTTTCTTGAGAAAAAGCACCAACACTAAAAAAAAACAATACTATAATTAATCTAAAAACCATACTCACCTATTAAAGTTTATCTATCTTTTTTAAGTTTAGATAATAATTTAAACTCAAAAAGAGTAACTATATTACCTAAAAAGCGAATTTAACTTTTTAAAGTAAAAAACACACTATTTTTAACAACTAATTCACTTCATTTTAACAAGTACGGCATCAAAATTGTGTCAACTTTTTGAATTGCAGTTTTTTAAACAAAAATAATGTTCTAAAAGAGATTTATCCTTAACTTAACTAATAAAAACTTGTGAAAAAATTACTATTCATCTTTCTTTTATCTTCGTTTTTATCAAATGCACAAAATACTGAAGGAACTGTAGTTTCTACAAGCAATCAACCTATTTCAGATGTAAATATCGTTTATTCTTCAAAAAACTTTAAAACATTGAGTGATAGAAAAGGGAAGTTTATGATACGAAAAGAATCAAGTTTTAATGAAACTGATACTTTACAATTCTCTCATATTGGATACCAGATTTCTAAAATTTCTTTTAAAGAGCTTAGAAAGCTTAATTTTAAAATTTATCTGAAAGAGGAAACAGAAAATTTATCTGAAATAGCTGTTTCTGCGAATGGCAAATTAAAATTAAAATCGAAAATTGCTTTTACGAAATTGGCTCCTTTAAAAAATGCTATTTATTCTTTTGGGTCTCTGGCAAAAGATGGTAAAATTTATATTGTTGGAGGCGACGCTTCTTATGAATCTGATGCTTTTCAAAAGGCAAAGGATAAAACAGTAAATACAGATACCGAAATTTTCATGAAAACTTTTTATGATGAACTTCGTCGTCAAGAAGGCTCTCATTCATATAGAGGTGATTTTCTGATTTATGACATCAATGCTGACAGCTGGCAGACTTCTGAAATAAAATTCAAAAAAAGAGCTTATAATAAACTCCATTATTACGATAACAAGATTTATGTTTTGGGAGGAAAGCGAATATCTAGAAATGCTAAATTTGAATATTTAGAAAATGAAATTGAAGTTCTTGATTTAAGCAAAAATACAATTACGATTGATAAGACTAATCCGCATCAGGCAGTCAATTTTTCTTCGTTTACTTACAAAGACAATATTATTGTTATGGGGGGCTCAATAAAAAAGACTCTGAAAGGTAAAAAAACCTTCACTAACAAAGTTCGTTTTTACAATATTCCTTCTGGCTTGTGGTATGAACTTTCAGATATGCCGACTGCGAAAGAAGCAAATGGTGTTTTAATAGGAGATATAATTTATTTAATTGGCGGAAATAATGGACAACCTTTATCTGAAATAGTAAGTTTGAATTTGCTTGATGAAAAATGGCAAACTGAGGGAGATCTTTTTTCTCCTTTAGAAAATCCTGCAGTTACTTCTCAAAATAACACAATTTACTTTTTTAATGATCGAAGATTGTATGTGTATGACATAAAATCAAATCAGCTAAAAGAATACTTAATTGATCTTGAGTTGAAATCTTCGACAATGCATTTTTACGGAGACAAATTATACATAATTGGCGGTTACACTTACAATGAATACAGCACGAATCCTTCTGCTGCCACTTATAGTATTTCTGTTGATGAATTCGAAAACACGAAGCCAATCCGTATTAAAACGTTAAACTCAAAAACTCCTTTAGTTAAAGAAAATCAATAGTTTTTTAATAGTCCTGAAAACTACAGCCGTATCCTGGATCGAAACGGCCTAAAAATAAAAACAGGCATCATAAAAATGACACCTGTTTTTACTTTAAATAGAATGCACAACCTCATCTAGTTCAAAACGAGATTTTGGCAAAACCGTCGGATGCGCCCAATCATTTAAATCAGCATATCCAACTGTAACAGAAAATAGCGGTGCATATCCGTCTTGCGGCAATATTTGCTTATAGCCTTCAATGTTTATACCTTCCATTGGCGTAGCATCAAGTCCCATACTTACACAAGCACTTAAAAAATAACCTAACGAAAGATATACTTGATGTTCCATCCAAGATTTCGTTGCGACATCTCCATTCGATTTTATCATTGGTTCGTAAAAAAGAGTTCTCCACGCTTCTGGCAGAATAGAGATATTTCGTTTTTCAAAATGCTCAATATCTTCCATTACACTAAACACCACTAAAAGACCAACATCGTTGATAGATTGTTCGTTCATATAAGATTGAGCTGCTAGTTCTCTTTTTACTGTTTCATTGGTAACAAAAGTAAACTTCCAAGGCTGACTGTTTATAGAAGAAGGACTTAATCGAATGATCTCTTTCAACTCTTCAATTTGTTCTGCTGTAATCTTTTTGGCCGCATCATACTTTTTTGTTGCGTACCTACTCTTTGCAAGGTCTAAAAAATTCATATTTTTAATTTTTTATTTATACTATACTTTTTATTGTTACAAAACTAAGTATAGTAAACTATCTTTGCAATAACGGATAAAATTGATAGTAACAGATGTATAGTATAGACAACAAACAATATCCTTGCAGTACAAGCCTAACAATGAAGTACATAGGTGACAAATGGAAAGCAGTAATTCTCATTCATTTAATCGAAAAAAAGCGATATAGTGAATTAAGGAAAGAATGTAAAGTTATTACCGAACGAACATTAAGCCTTCAATTAAAAGAACTTGAAGAAGATGGACTTATTACACGAACTGTACACACAAACAAACCTCCTTTGAGGGTAGATTATGAATTAACTTCTTTTGGCAGGACACTTATTCCGTTGCTTCAAGCCATTGCTCAATGGGGAAGCAAAACTGCCGAAACCTTAAAGCTTTAAATAAATTAGTTTCTAATTATAATAAATAAAAAACGCTCTGTTTTCACAGAACGTTTCTAGTATAATTGAATATAAAAAATATTAAGCTTTTCCGGCTGCAATTAAGTTTAATGCCGATCCTGCAACGAACCAGCCAATTTGACCTGCGTTGTAGGTATGATTTGCTAAGATAATATCTTTAGAACCGTTTGCGTGAACAAATTCTAATGTCAATGGTTTTCCTGGCGCAAATTCGGTTAAATCTAAGAAATTGATTGTATCGTCTTCTTGAATCTTATCATAATCTGCTTCGTTCGCAAATGTTAATCCTAAAAGACCTTGTTTTTTAAGGTTTGTTTCATGGATACGAGCGAAAGATTTTACTAATACTGCTTTTACACCTAAGAAACGAGGCTCCATAGCAGCATGTTCACGAGAAGAACCTTCACCATAATTGTGATCTCCCACAACAATAGAAGGTACTCCAGCTGCTTTGTATGCACGGGCAACAGCAGGAACAGCATCGTATTGCCCAGTTAATTGGTTTTTAACTGAGTTTGTTTTTTGGTTGTAAGCATTCACCGCTCCAATCAACATATTATTTGAAATATTATCTAAATGCCCGCGGAAACGCAACCATGGACCAGCCATAGAGATATGGTCTGTTGTACATTTTCCGAATGCTTTGATTAATAATTTAGCACCTGTAATGTTTTTACCATCCCAAGCATCAAACGGAGCCAATAATTGTAATCGTTCTGATGCAGGATTCACTACAACCTGAACTCCTGAACCATCCGCTGCTGGAGCTTGAAATCCGGGATCTTCAGCATAGAAACCTTTAGCAGGAAGTTCATCTCCTGTTGGAGCATCCAGCATTACTTCTTCTCCATCTTCATTGATTAGTTTATCTGTTAATGGATTAAAGCTTAAATCACCAGCGATTGCCATTGCAGTTACTAGTTCTGGAGAACCAACAAAAGCTAATGTATTAGGATTACCATCAGCACGTTTTGAAAAGTTACGGTTGAAAGAGTGAACAATTGTATTTCTTTCTTCTTTCTCTGCTCCTTCTCTATCCCACATACCAATACATGGTCCGCAGGCATTAGCAAAAACAGTTGCTCCAATTTTGTGGAATGTATCAATAAATCCGTCTCTTTCGATCGTTGAACGAACTACTTCAGAACCCGGAGTAATAGTAAATTCTGCTTTTGTTTTTAAATTTTTATCTGCTACTTGTCTTGCTAAAGAAGCTGCACGAGAAATATCTTCGTAAGAAGAGTTCGTACAAGAACCTATTAAACCAACCTGAATTTGTAATGGCCAATTATTTTTGATTGCTTCTTCTTTCATTTTAGAAATTGGAGTCGCTAAATCTGGTGTAAAAGGACCATTTAAGTGAGGCTCTAGTTCAGATAAATTGATTTCGATAACTTGATCAAAATATTTTTCTGGGTTTGCATACACTTCTGGATCTCCAGTCAAGTATGAAGCAATTTTATCGGCCGCATCTGCAACATCAGCTCTGTTTGTAGAACGCAAATAACGCCCCATTGAAGCATCGTAACCAAAAGTTGAAGTTGTTGCACCAATTTCAGCGCCCATATTACAAATCGTTCCTTTCCCTGTACACGACATAGAAGTCGCTCCTTCTCCAAAATATTCAACGATAGCACCTGTACCACCTTTTACAGTCAGGATACCAGCAACTTTAAGAATAACATCTTTTGGAGCTGTCCATCCTGATAATTTACCAGTTAGTTTTACTCCGATTAATTTAGGAAATTTAAGTTCCCAAGCCATTCCAGACATTACGTCTACAGCGTCGGCTCCACCAACACCAATAGCTACCATTCCTAAACCACCTGCATTTACAGTATGAGAATCGGTACCAATCATCATTCCACCAGGAAAAGCGTAGTTTTCAAGTACTACTTGGTGAATAATTCCTGCTCCTGGTTTCCAAAAACCAATTCCGTATTTATTAGAAACAGACGATAAGAAATCAAAAACTTCATTACTTTGTGTTTTTGCTCTAGCCAAATCAGTCGCAGCATCCACTTTTGCCTGAATCAAGTGATCGCAGTGTACTGTTGTAGGAACCGCTACTTTAGATTTACCTGCATGCATAAACTGCAGCAATGCCATTTGCGCTGTCGCATCTTGACACGCTACACGGTCTGGTGCAAAATCAACATAATCAATACCTCTTCCAAACGCCTGAGTTGGATTTCCATCCCAAAGGTGATTGTATAAAATTTTCTCTGTTAATGTAAGTGGACGACCAACAATTTCGCGTGCTTTATCAACACGACCCGGCATGTTCTCATACACTTTTTTAATCATTTCAATATCAAAAGCCATAAGTAATTGTTTTTTGTTTTATTTTTTTGAACATGACAAGTTACAAAAAATAGAAGAGCAATAAAAGAAAAAGCCCGAGTTTATCACTCGGGCTCTTTATATATTAATAATCGTAAGATTACATTACTAACGATTTGTTAGAAGGCGCAAACTTAGTCAAGTTGATACCTTCAACCGCAGTTGTATATTCATTTAATGTTGGAGTTCTACCTAAAATTGTAGATAAAACTACAACTGGTGTAGAAGAAAGTAATGATTCTCCTTTTTTACCTTCAGTATCTTCTACAACTCTTCCTTGGAAAAGACGTGTTGAAGTTGCCATAACAGTATCTCCTTTTGCCGCTTTTTCCTGGTTACCCATACAAAGGTTACATCCTGGACGCTCTAAGTATAACATATTTTCGTATTCTGTACGTGCAGCACCTTTTGGAGCATTATCATCGAATTCGAAACCAGAGTATTTCTGTAAAACTTCCCAGTCACCTTCAGCTTTCAACTCATCAACGATATTATAAGTTGGAGGAGCAACAACAAGAGGAGCATTAAACTCAACTTTTCCTGTTTGCGCTTCTACGTTTTTCAACATTTGAGCAAGGATTTTCATATCGCCTTTATGAACCATACAAGATCCAATAAATCCAAGATCTACTTTTTTCACTCCGCCATAGAAAGATAAAGGTCTAATGGTATCGTGAGTATATCTTTTTGAAACATCAGCATTATTTACATCTGGATCAGCAATCATAGGCTCAGAAATCAGATCAAGATCTACTACAACTTCAGCATAATATTTAGCATTAGCATCTGGAGTTAAAGCTGGTTTCTCTGCCGATTTAATTTCTGCAATTCTCTTATCCGCTTTATTGATCAATCCTTGAAGAACGCGTTTTTCGTTATCCATACCTTTATCGATCATGATTTGGATTCTGCCTTTAGCAATTTCCAATGATTCAATTAAAGTATCATCTTCTGAAATACAGATAGACGCTTTTGCTTTCATTTCTGCAGTCCAGTCTGTAAATGTAAATGCTTGGTCAGCAGTAAGTGTTCCAATGTGAACTTCAATGATTCTTCCTTGGAATACATTTTCTCCTCCAAATTGGTGCAGCATTTGCGCTTGTGTAGCATGAACCACATCACGGAAATCCATATAACCTTTCATATCTCCTTTGAAAGTTACTTTTACAGATTCTGGAATTGGCATAGAAGCTTCTCCAGTAGCAAGTGCAAGAGCAACTGTTCCTGAGTCGGCACCAAAAGCTACCCCTTTTGACATTCTTGTATGAGAGTCACCACCAATAATAATAGCCCACTCGTCGATAGTAATATCGTTAAGAACTTTATGAATAACGTCGGTCATTGCATGATAAACACCTTTCGGATCACGAGCTGTGATTAATCCGAAATCGTTCATAAATTTCATCAATTTTGGAATGTTTGCCTGTGCTTTTTTATCCCAAACTGAAGCAGTGTGACAACCTGATTGGTACGCACCATCAACGATTGGCGAAATCACTGTTGCAGCCATAGATTCTAATTCCTGAGCAGTCATTAACCCCGTAGTATCTTGCGAACCTACAATGTTAACTTCAACACGAACATCTGAACCAGCGTGCAATACTTTACCCGGAGTGATACCTACTGCATTTTTGTTGAAGATTTTCTCTACTGCTGTAAGACCTTGTCCTGCATGAGAGATTTCTTTTGATGGAGCAAATACAAGAGGTGCCTCAACATTTAAAACTTTTGCTGCAAGTGTTTGAAGTTTTTTACCAAATACAATTGCGTACGAACCTCCAGCTTTAATGAATTCCATTTTTTGAGGCGTGAATGCCTTCGAAATGTCAATTAACTCTTGATCGCCGTTATATAATTTTTTCTCTTTAATATTGATTGTAAGCACTGTTCCTGTAGCAACAGAATATGTTTGCTCTAAAACTGGCTCGTCATTTTCATTACGAACAACATTACCTTCTGCATCAACCTTTTTTACCCAGTTTTTAAGATCTAAACCTATTCCACCTGTAACATCAACAGTTGTTAAGAAAATTGGAGAGATTCCGTTTGTTCCACCAACAATTGGAGCGATGTTTACGAATGGAATATATGGACTTGCTTGTTTCCCTGTCCAAAGAGCCACGTTATTTACACCTGACATTCTTGAAGAACCTACTCCCATTGTTCCTTTCTCTGCAATCAACATTACGCTTTTATCAGGGTGCTGTGCTTGCAGCTCTCTAATTTCTTTCTGTGCTTGAGGAGTAATCATACATTGCCCATGAAGTTCACGATCTGAACGTGAGTGAGCTTGATTACCCGGAGACAATAAATCTGTTGAGATATCACCTTCACCAGCAATAAAAGTTACAACTTTAACTTCATCTGCTACTTCTGGCAGCTTTGTAAAGAATTCAGCTTTTGCATAGCTTTCAAGAATTTCTTTTGCTATTGCATTATTACTTTTGAATGCTTCTATTAAACGATCCGTATCTGCTTCATAAAGGAAAACTTGCGTTTTCAGCACTTTTGCTGCCGCTTCTGCAATTGCAGCGTCATTACCTAAAGCTAGATCTAACAACACTTCAATAGAAGGCCCGCCTTTCATGTGTGATAATAATTCAAAAGCAAAAGTTGGAGTGATTTCTTTTACTACTGACTCACCTAATATAATTTCTTTTAAAAACTTAGCTTTTTCACCAGCAGCACTTGTAGTACCTGGCAAAGTATTATAGATAAAAAACTTAAGAGAATCTTCTCTGTATTCGTTATCTAAATCTTTAATCTGCGAAATAATTTCGCTTACTAATTCTGCACCATCAATTGGCTTTGGATGAAGTCCTTGGCCTTTTCTTTCTTCGATTTCTTTAATGTAATCTTTGTAAGTATTCATAATATGTTAGAAGTATTTTTGTTTTTTTGTACGCAAATTTAAATATTAAAGCCGAGAATTAAAAATAATATAATAGAAGTCGCATTTTCAAAAATTATTATTATTAAAAAACGATTTTCGCTACTTGTTTTTGTCAAAATATCAGTTTTACATTAAAAAAATGAATTATTGATATTTTAAAAACCTTTCTTTAGCAAAGTCGAAATTAGACAAAATAATGTAAGTGAGATTTTACTTCTATTTTTGAACAGAACAGTTCTAAATAAGCAATTATAACGTTATAGTTGCGTTTTTATACATCAATTTCACCTTTCGTTCGGAATCAAAAATTCAATACTTTTTCCAAATTAAAACAAAAAAGCCTGATAGTATTTATCAGGCTTTTTTACAATCTAAATAGTATAATTTACATCAGCTTTTTAATAATAACTTCTTCAGTTATCCCTTCAGCGTCGGCTTTATAATTTTTAATAATTCTATGTCTCAAAATTCCAGTTGCTACCGCTTTTACATCTTCAATATCCGGCGAAAATTTAGCATTGAAAGCTGCGTGAGCTTTCGCCGCTAAAATTAAATTTTGAGATGCTCTTGGTCCCGCTCCCCAATCTAAATAATTCTTTACAAAATCATTAGACAATGAATTATCAGGACGCGTTTTGCTCACTAAAGTAACTGCATATTCAACAACATTGTCAGCAACAGGAATTCTACGAATCAAATGCTGAAAATCAATAATTTCCTGTGCCGTAAACAAAGACTTAACTTCAACTTTATTATCAGATGTTGTTTGCTTTACCACCTTTACTTCTTCTTCAAAAGTTGGATACTCTAATTTAATAGCAAACATAAAACGGTCTAACTGCGCTTCAGGCAACGGATAAGTTCCCTCCTGCTCGATTGGATTTTGCGTTGCTAGCACAAAATAAGGCAAATCTAATTTATAATTATGTCCCGCAATTGTAACTGAACGTTCCTGCATTGCTTCAAGCAATGCAGCTTGTGTTTTTGGAGGCGTTCTATTAATCTCATCTGCCAAAATAATATTAGAAAATATTGGCCCTTTAATAAATTTAAAATGCCTGTTTTCATCTAAAATTTCACTTCCTAAAATATCTGATGGCATTAAATCTGGTGTAAACTGAATTCTTTTAAAATCTAAACCTAAAGCTTGCGCCAAAGTATTTATCATTAATGTTTTTGCCAGTCCTGGAACACCAATTAAAAGTGCATGTCCGCCAGAAAATATACAAAGTAAAATTTCGTCAATTACGGCATCCTGCCCTACAATTACCTTTGCTATTTCGTTTTTTAGTTCATTGCGTTTCTGAACTAAATTATGAATTGCTGTTACATCAGACATTTATAAGTGTATTTAAAATTAAAAAGAGTCAGCTTTATGAATTCATAAAACTAACTCTTTTTCTTTATTTAATAAAAATTATTTTTTCAACCAATTGTTAGCAAAAGTACAATCTCTGTATTCTCCAATAATTTTGATATAAGTATCTTTAATTTTAGCATCAAACCATTTTGCAATTGCATTGATTTGTTTTTCTTTTAATGCTAATTCCTTAATTTTAGTATAATCTTTAGCATAATCTGCTGTATGCTCGTCAATTCTATTAGTAACCGTAATTAATTTATACGTTTTCTTTCCTTTATCATCGGTATTTAAAATTGGCTGAGAAACTTCATCATCTTTTAAGTTTGAAACCTGACTGTATAAAGTTGGATCCATTTTAGTCAATTCAAAACGAGTATCCTGTGTATTCGGATTTACTAAAGTTCCTCCGTTTGCTTTTGTTTCTTTTTCATCAGATTCAGTTCTTGCTGCATCTGCAAAAGTGATCGTTTTGCTTACAATTTTAGCTCTAATATTTGCCGCTCTTTCTTTTGCTTCTTTTAAAGCATTTTCAGAAACTGTAGGAGCAATTAATATATGACGCAATTCAACTTCTTGTCCTTTAATTTTATCAACCATAATGATATGGAATCCAAAAGTGGTTTCGAATGGCGCAGAAATTTCACCTTCCTGTAAGCTAAATGCAACATCTTTAAATTCTTTTACAAAAGGTGTTTTACGTGTCATTTTGTAATAACCACCATTAGGTGAAGATCCTGGATCCTGCGAGTACAAAACAGCCTTTGTTGCAAAACTAGACCCTTCTAAAACGTCTTTTCGAATATCATTTAATCGATCTATTACTTTTTGCTTGTCTTCTTTAGAAACTGCTGGATCAACAACAATCTGTGCTACTTCCATCTCTGCTCCAAAAGTCGGCAATTCATCTTTTGGTATTTTTTTAAAGAAATTACGAACTTCCTCAGGTGTTATTTGAACATCTTTAACAATTTTATCTCTCATTTCTGAGGCTAATTTTTGTTCTTTCAAGATGTCGGCAAAATACGTTTTAAACTCTTCAACTGAACTCTTTTTATAGTATTCTACAACTTTATTGATATCTCCAACTTGTTGTACCATATAATTCAATCGCTCATCCATCATTCCTCTAACCTCTGCATCGCTTACAACGATACTGTCTTGAATTGCTTGATGTGCATATAGTTTATCTTCTAATAATTTTCCAAGCATTTGGCATCTTGTAATATCTTTTACATTACCTCCTTGACTTGCAATTTCTAAGTAGCCTTTATCAATATCCGAATCTAAAACAATATAATCTCCAACAGTGGCAATAATACCATCAATTTTCTGTTTTTGCCCCGTATGAAGTTCTGCAGGTTTCTCGGCTACAGGATCCTTAATAATTTCCTGAGCTGAAATCACGGAGTTGAAAAAAAGTAAAAAACACATTGTTAAGACTAGTCTATAACCAATTGTTTTTAGCTGTAATTTTTTTAATAACATTATTTTAAATTTAATTTGAATGTAAAGATCTGTATTGTCTGTAATCTAGCCAACTATTCTAGTTTCTGCAAAAAGCATTTTCTAAAAATCCAAAATAGTTAATTTCTATTTCTTTTACTTAAAACGAACAAAAATAACAATTCAATTACATAATACAACTATCAGCCATACTATTAACAAAAAATTATATGCATTATAGAAACTAATATACTAAAAAGAATTAGTTAAAGGATTTTTGATACGATATCTGCCTAAAATCCAAAACGTCAACTCCAAAAACAGAGTCTTATTTATTTTTAAATCGGCGTAATTAATAGTACTTTTGCAACCTATTTATATAAAATATGAGTTTTTTAAAAGAAATACAACGCAGAAGAACATTTGGAATAATCTCGCATCCTGATGCTGGTAAAACAACTTTAACAGAAAAATTATTGTTGTTTGGAGGTGCTATTCAGGAAGCTGGAGCCGTAAAAAACAATAAAATAAAAAAAGGAGCAACTAGTGATTTCATGGAAATCGAACGCCAAAGAGGTATTTCGGTTTCGACTTCTGTACTTGCTTTTAATTATAAAGACAAAAAAATCAATATTCTTGATACTCCCGGGCACAAGGATTTTGCTGAAGATACTTTTAGAACTTTAACCGCTGTTGATAGTGTAATTGTTGTGATTGACGTTGCAAAAGGGGTTGAGGAACAAACTGAAAAATTAGTTTCGGTTTGTAGAATGCGTAACATTCCTATGATTGTTTTCATCAACAAATTAGATCGTGAAGGTAAAGACGCTTTTGATTTGATGGATGAAGTAGAGCAAAAATTGGGATTAAAAGTTACTCCTTTAAGTTTCCCAATCGGAATGGGTTATGATTTCCAAGGAATTTATAATTTATGGGAAGAAAACATCAATCTTTTTAGTGGAGACAGTCGTAAAAATATCGAAGAAACTATCGCTTTCTCTGACGTTCAAAACAACCCAGAGTTAGATAAAATTGTTGGTCAAAAGGCTGCTGAAAAGCTTCGAGAAGAATTAGAATTAATTGATGAAGTTTATCCAAAATTTGAGCGTCAGGATTATTTAGATGGAAAAATCCAGCCGGTATTCTTTGGTTCTGCTTTAAATAATTTTGGAGTTCGCGAATTGTTAGATTGTTTCGTTACAATTGCCCCATCTCCTAGACCAAAAGATTCTGAAACTCGTTTGGTTGATCCTGCAGAAGAAAAAATGACTGGTTTTGTTTTTAAAATCCATGCTAATATGGATCCAAAACACAGAGACCGTTTAGCCTTTATAAAGATTGTTTCGGGAACTTTTGAAAGAAATAAACCTTATTACCACGTTCGTCAGAAGAAAAATTTAAAATTCTCAAGCCCAAATGCCTTTTTCGCTGAGAAAAAAGAAATCGTTGATATTTCTTATCCAGGAGATATTGTTGGTTTGCATGATACAGGAAACTTTAAAATTGGAGATACTTTAACTGAAGGTGAAGTAATGAGCTTTAAAGGTATCCCTAGTTTCTCTCCAGAGCACTTTAGATACATTAATAATGCAGATCCTATGAAAGCTAAGCAATTAGAAAAAGGGGTTGATCAATTAATGGATGAAGGTGTTGCACAGTTATTTACTTTGGAGATGAATAATCGTAAAGTTATCGGAACGGTTGGAGCTCTTCAATATGAGGTTATTCAATATCGTTTAGAGCATGAATATGGCGCAAAATGTACCTATGAGAATTTCCCTGTACACAAAGCATGCTGGGTGAAACCTGATGATGCGAAGAACGAAGAATTTAAAGAATTTAAACGTATCAAGCAAAAATTCTTAGCTCACGATAAATATGGTCAATTGGTATTCTTAGCTGATTCTGATTTTACAATTCAAATGACACAAAGTAAATATCCAAGTGTGAAATTATATTTTACTTCTGAGTTTGATTAAATTCTTTTAAAATAAAATATAAAAACGGGCTGCCTAACTAATATTAGACAGCCCGTTTTTTATTTACAAATAGATCATTATCTAGTATAATTAATTCCCAATCCACCAGCAATATAAATTTTCGTAAGCTCTTCCGAATTGATACTAATATTTTGTATCAAGACATTATTCTTAACTGATTTTATAGAAAAAGATATTTCTTTTGAAAGATAGTAATCATTACTAGTAATTGTAACCATCAAGCTTTTACTGCTTTTCAAAATCTTTGCAGCTATAGAAAACTCCCCAGTTTTTGCATTTATTTTTACCGGATTTTCTAAACCGTTAACAGAAAGCATCAAATTTGGATATGCTTCCCTATCAAAAGGTCGATTTGTTTTACTCTCTAACAATTTACCTTTTATTAAAAACGAAATTTCTTCATTTTTAACATGATTATAAGCAATTTTACCCAACTTATAAACACTTGGCTCTGGACAATTTATTTCAGTTTTAACTGGCTCTTTTTCTTGCGCACTTAAATTTGAAGCAATCATAAGAGATGCCGCGACTGCAGCATATTTAAAATTATTAATCTTTGAAGTTTCGTTATGTTCAAACTGCTCGGTAAGCTGTGCAGTTTTTAGTCGGGCACAAATGCTTTGGTCTTTATTTTCCGCAATGAATTTAGCAACTTCAGAATTCGTTTTTTTACTCAAATCGATTACATTTTTCATACAAGAACCACAAAATGAACCGTTTGCATTAGGAATCATTTTATCAAAATTTTCTGAACATGGGTTCGCTATTTCTAAGGTGAATTTCTTTTTCATACTATACTCTCTTTATGTTAAAATCCTTTATATCGGTTCTTACTTATATAGAGTACATATTTTACATAAAGGTTGGGAAGAAATAAAAAAAAATTAATCATCTAATAATTAAGCATAAAAAAAAGCACTAATTAAAATTAGCGCTTTTTTAAACTTTGAATTAAATCAACCTTACTAAGTCTTATATTTCAAAAATTAATCTTTCATAGGAAATGTTAATTTAGAATAATTTAAAAACAAAAAGGAATTTAGTCGACGAAACTAAATTAAATCAGACAAACTACAACATATTTAAAACTAAACATCAAAAAAAAGCCCCATAAAATATGGGGCTTCTTAAATTTATGCTTGTCCCGCAGGACCAAAATTAAGCGGAATTGGCGCTTGTTCGGTCTCTTTGATTTCGCCATGGGCAGCTTCAAATCGATGAATATTTTCACCTATTGCTCTCAATAATCTTTTAGCATGTTGCGGTGTCAAGACAATTCTTGACTTTACCTTGGCTTTAGGAATACCTGGCATAATGCTCACAAAATCTAAAACAAACTCTGATGATGAGTGATTTATAATCGCTAGATTAGAATAAATTCCCTCTGCAATAGTTTCGTCTAACTCAATATTAATTTGCTCTTGTTGTTGTTTCGGATTACTCATAGTTTCCTAATTAATAAATATATTCTTCTTTATTAGCCATCATTTCGTTGTAATCGTCTTTAGATCCTACGATAGTATTATCGTATTCTCTCATACCAGTTCCCGCAGGAATTCTGTGTCCAACAATTACATTTTCTTTTAATCCTTCTAAATCATCAACTTTACCAGCTACTGCAGCTTCGTTAAGTACTTTCGTTGTCTCCTGGAACGAAGCCGCAGAAATGAATGATTTAGTTTGTAGCGAAGCTCTTGTAATACCTTGTAAAACTGGCGTTGCAGTTGCAGTAATTACGTCTCTTGCTACAACAAGATTTTTATCATTTCGTTTCAATAATGAATTTTCATCACGTAATTCACGAGGAGAAATAATTTGACCTGGTTTCAATACGCTAGAATCTCCAGCATCTTCAACTACTTTCATACCGTATAATTTATCGTTTTGAACAATGAAATCTTTAGTGTGAATTAATTGATCTTCTAAGAATAAAGTATCACCTGGATCCTGAACTCTTACTTTACGCATCATTTGACGAATTACAACCTCAAAGTGCTTGTCATTAATTTTTACCCCTTGTAAACGGTAAACCTCTTGAATTTCATTTACCAAGTACTGTTGAACAGCAGCCGGCCCTTGAATTCTTAAGATATCATCTGGTGTAATTGCACCGTCAGACAATGGAACTCCCGCTCTTACGAAGTCATTTTCTTGTACTAAGATTTGACTAGAAAGTTTAACTAAATACTTTTTAATCTCGCCAAATTTAGACTCGATAACGATCTCACGGTTACCTCTTTTGATTTTTCCAAAAGAAACAACACCATCAATTTCAGATACAACCGCTGGGTTTGAAGGGTTACGAGCTTCAAGCAACTCAGTAATTCTTGGTAGACCTCCCGTGATATCGCCTGCTTTAGAAGAACGACGTGGGATTTTTACTAATACTTTACCTGCTTTAATCTTCTCACCATTTTCAACCATAAGGTGTGCACCTACCGGTAAGTTGTAAGAACGAATCAATTCACCCTCTTTACCGTAAACTAATAAAGTTGGGATTAATTTTTTGTTTCTAGCCTCAGAAATTACTTTTTCTTGGAAACCAGTCTGCTCATCGATCTCAACCATGAACGATTGTCCTTGCTCTAAATCTTCGTAAGCAATCTTACCAGTAAACTCAGAAACAATTACACCGTTATATGGATCCCATTTACAGATTATAGCTCCTTTACCAACACTTTCTCCGTCTTTTACAAAAATACTAGAACCGTAAGGAATATTATGTGTGTTCAAAACGATTCCAGTTTTCTCATCAACTAATTTTAATTCAGTTGAACGTGATACTACGATATCTACCGCATTACCTTCGCTGTCTTCACCTTTAACAGTTTTTAAATCTTCAATTTCAAGTCTACCAGCGAATCTTGTAACAATACTAGACTCTTCAGAGATACCTCCAGCAACCCCTCCAACGTGGAACGTACGAAGTGTCAACTGTGTACCTGGCTCTCCAATAGACTGAGCTGCAATAACTCCGACAGCTTCACCTCTTTGTGTCATTTTTCCGGTAGCTAAGTTTCTACCGTAACATTTAGCACAAATTCCTTTTAAAGCCTCACAAGTTAATGGAGATCTAACTTCTACTTTTTCAATTGGAGAAGCTTCGATAGTTCTCATAATTGCTTCAGTAATTTGTTGACCTGACTGAACCATTACTTCATTAGTAAGTGGATTTATAACATCCTGCAATGCAACACGTCCTAAAATTCTTTCTCCTAATGACTCAACGATTTCCTCATTTTTCTTCAATGCAGCAACTTCAACACCTCTTAAAGTTCCACAATCTTCGATGTTAACAATAACATCTTGAGAAACGTCATGAAGCCTTCTTGTTAAGTAACCAGCATCGGCCGTTTTAAGAGCCGTATCCGCAAGACCTTTACGAGCACCGTGAGTAGAAATGAAGTACTCAAGGATCGAAAGACCTTCCTTAAAGTTAGAAAGAATCGGGTTTTCAATAATCTCACCACCACCAGCAGTAGATTTTTTAGGCTTAGCCATCAAACCACGCATACCAGTTAACTGACGAATCTGTTCCTTAGAACCCCTCGCCCCAGAGTCAAGCATCATGTATACAGAGTTGAAACCTTGTTGGTCTTCTCTAATATTTTTCATTGCTAATTCTGTTAACTGAGCATTTGCTGAAGTCCATACGTCAATAACTTGGTTGTAACGCTCGTTATTTGTGATAAGACCCATGTTATAGTTAGTTGAGATACCTTCAACTTGCTCTCTAGCATCTGCAATTAACTTCGTTTTTTGTTCTGGGATTCTAATATCACCTAAAGAGAATGACAAACCTCCTCTAAATGCGAATTTATAACCCATATCTTTCATATTATCCAAGAAAGCCGCCGTTGTAGGTACATCAGTCACACTTAAAATGTGTCCAATAATATCTCTAAGGTTTTTCTTAGTCAATACGTCATTGATATATCCAGCTGCTTCAGGTACTACTTCGTTAAATAATACACGTCCTGCAGTTGTTTGAATAATTTTGTACACTAATTCTCCAGCGTCATTAAAATCTTTTGCTCTAATTTTCACACGAGCATTCAATTCTAATCTTCCTTCGTTTAATGCAATGTTTACTTCTTCAGCAGAATAGAAAGTCAAATCCTGACCTAAAATAATGTGATCTTCTGTAGAAATACGCTCTTTGGTCATATAGTATAGACCCAAAACCATGTCCTGAGAAGGTACAGTAATTGGAGCACCATTTGCAGGGTTCAAGATATTGTGAGAAGCCAACATTAATAATTGTGCCTCTAAAATAGCTTCTGGTCCTAATGGTAAGTGAACCGCCATCTGGTCACCATCGAAATCGGCGTTGAAAGCCGTACATACTAATGGGTGTAACTGGATTGCTTTTCCTTCAATTAATTTTGGCTGGAAAGCCTGAATACCAAGTCTGTGCAAAGTAGGAGCACGGTTCAGTAATACTGGGTGTCCTTTAATTACGTTTTCTAAAATATCCCAAACTACCGGCTCTTTTTTGTCAATGATTTTCTTAGCAGATTTTACTGTTTTTACAATACCTCTTTCAATCAATTTACGGATAACGAAAGGTTTGTATAATTCAGAAGCCATATCTTTTGGCAATCCGCACTCATATAATTTTAACTCTGGACCAACAACAATTACCGAACGAGCAGAATAATCCACACGTTTTCCAAGTAAGTTTTGACGGAAACGTCCTTGCTTACCTTTTAATGAGTCAGATAATGATTTTAATGGTCTGTTTGATTCTGTTTTAACAGCAGAAGCTTTACGAGTGTTATCAAATAATGAATCTACAGATTCTTGCAACATACGTTTCTCGTTTCTTAAGATAACTTCTGGAGCTTTAATCTCCATTAATCTTTTCAAACGGTTGTTACGGATGATTACACGACGGTATAAGTCGTTCAAATCTGAAGTTGCAAAACGACCTCCATCAAGTGGCACAAGTGGACGTAATTCTGGCGGGATAACAGGAACCACTTTCATAATCATCCATTCTGGACGGTTTTCGCGGTTTTCGTTAGACTCACGGAAAGACTCAACAACTTGTAATCTTTTTAAAGCCTCAGTTTTTCTTTGTTTAGAAGTCTCATTATTAGCGCTGTGTCTTAATTCGTAAGATAAAGCATCTAAGTCTATACGAGCTAATAAATCCATAATACACTCTGCTCCCATTTTGGCAACAAATTTATTAGGATCTAAATCATCTAAATATTGGTTTTCTTGTGGAAGAGTATCTAAAATGTTTAAGTATTCTTCTTCAGTTAAGAAATCTAATCTTTGTAAAGATTCTCCATCAGCATTTTTAGCAATACCAGCTTGGATTACTACGTATCTTTCGTAGTAAATGATCATATCTAATTTCTTAGATGGAAGACCAAGGATATAACCAATTTTGTTTGGAAGAGAACGGAAGTACCAGATGTGAGCAATTGGCACAACAAGGTTGATGTGTCCTACTCTGTCACGACGTACTTTTTTCTCAGTAACTTCAACACCACAACGGTCACAGATGATACCTTTGTAACGAATTCTTTTATATTTTCCACAAGCACACTCAAAATCCTTAACAGGTCCGAAGATTCTTTCACAGAAAAGTCCGTCACGCTCAGGTTTGTGAGTTCTGTAGTTAATTGTTTCTGGTTTCAACACCTCTCCTCTTGATTCTTTCAAGATAGATTCTGGTGAAGCTAATCCAATTGAGATTTTGTTAAATCTTTTAACTGGATTTTTATCCTTATTATTGTTTCTATTATTCATCATAGTTTTTACTATTGATTTATTTGCAATTAAAAAAATTGAATTTAGATTTATAATCTACTCTTTTTAAAACTAAGAGTTAATCATTCAGCTACTACCTCGGGTTACTTCTCTAAACCTCAAAATTAAATTTGAAGCGCTAGTTATAAAATGCCTAGCATTGTTATAAAAAATCGGAACGGGTTACGGGTATAAATCTTTAAAAACTTTTATAAATGAGTAATCAGTCCCATTAAAAAATGAGACTGATTACAAAACTTTTATTATTCTTCTAAACGAATGTCTAGTCCAAGACCTTTCAATTCGTGCATCAACACATTGAATGATTCTGGTAAACCTGGTTCTGGCATAGATTCTCCCTTAACGATAGCTTCGTAAGTTTTAGCTCTACCAATAACGTCATCAGACTTAACAGTTAAGATTTCACGTAAAGTACTAGAAGCTCCATAAGCCTCAAGTGCCCAAACCTCCATCTCTCCAAAACGCTGACCTCCAAATTGAGCTTTACCTCCAAGTGGTTGCTGCGTAATCAATGAGTATGGTCCGATAGAACGTGCGTGCATCTTATCATCAACCATGTGTCCTAATTTAAGCATGTAAATTACACCCACAGTTGCTTTTTGTGCAAAACGCTCTCCAGTTCCACCATCATAAAGATAAGTATGTCCGAAACGTGGTACGTTAGCTTCATCAGTCAAAGCGTTGATCTCGTCAAGAGAAGCACCGTCGAAAATTGGAGTAGCAAATTTTCTACCCAAGTTCATACCAGCCCATCCAAGAACAGTCTCATAAATCTGACCAATGTTCATACGTGAAGGTACCCCAAGTGGATTCAATACGATATCTACTGGTGTTCCATCTTCAAGGAAAGGCATATCTTCATGACGAACGATTCTTGCAACAATACCTTTGTTACCGTGACGTCCTGCCATTTTATCACCAACTTTTAACTTACGTTTTTTAGCGATATAGATTTTAGCCAATTTCAAGATTCCAGATGGTAATTCATCTCCAACTGTAATAGTGAATTTTTCTCTTCTTAAAGATCCTTGTAAGTCGTTCAGCTTAATTTTATAGTTATGAATTAAATCATTAACCATTTTATTTGTAGCGTCATCAGCAACCCATTGACCTTTGCTTAAGTGAGCAAAATCCTCTACTGCGTAAAGCATTTTTTGAGTATATTTTTTACCTTTTGGTAAAACTTCTTCACCCAAATCATTCATTACACCTTGAGACGTTTTTCCGTTCACAATCAGGAATAATTTCTCAACTAATCTGTCTTTTAATTCAACAAATTTAGTTTCGAACTCCATTTCTAAAGCACCTAAAGCATCTTTATCCTGAGTACGTTTACGTTTATCTTTTACGGCTCTTGCAAATAATTTTTTGTCAAGAACTACACCATGTAAAGATGGAGAAGCTTTTAATGAAGCATCTTTTACATCACCTGCTTTATCCCCGAAGATTGCACGAAGCAATTTCTCCTCTGGAGTAGGATCTGATTCTCCTTTTGGTGTAATTTTTCCAATTAGAATGTCGCCAGGTTTAACCTCTGCTCCAATTCTAATCATACCGTTTTCATCTAAATCTTTAGTAGCTTCTTCAGAAACGTTAGGAATATCGTTTGTTAACTCTTCATTTCCTAACTTAGTATCTCTAACCTCTAATGAATAATCATCAACGTGGATAGATGTAAAAATATCATCACGAACTACTTTTTCAGAAATTACAATCGCATCCTCGAAGTTGTACCCTTTCCATGGCATGAACGCAACTTTTAAGTTTCTACCTAAAGCTAATTCACCATTTTGAGTAGCATATCCTTCTGATAATACTTGTCCAGGAACAACTCTATCACCTCTTCTTACGATTGGTTTCAAGTTAATACTTGTACCTTGATTGGTTTTTCTAAATTTAATAAGGTTGTACGTTTTCTCGTCAGCATCAAAACTAACCATTCTCTCGTCTTCTGTACGATCGTATTTAATAGTAATAATATTTGCATCAACATACTCAACAGTACCATGCCCTTCAGCATTGATCAATACTCTTGAATCTGAAGCTACTTGACGCTCTAAACCTGTACCAACAATCGGAGCTTCAGGACGGATCAATGGAACTGCCTGACGCATCATGTTAGACCCCATCAACGCTCGGTTCGCATCATCATGTTCCAAGAAAGGAATCAAAGATGCAGAAATCGAAGCGATCTGGTTTGGCGCAACGTCTGTATAATGAACTACTGATGGCTCAACAACTGGGAAGTCACCTTCCTCACGAGCAATAACATTGCTAGCTGTAATTTTACCAGTTTCGTCCATTTCAATGTTTGCCTGAGCAATCATTTTACCTTCTTCTTCTTCAGCACTTAAGTAAATTGGAGTACTTTCTAAATCAACTACACCATTAGTTACTTTACGGTATGGAGTTTCGATGAATCCCATTCCATTAACTTTTGCATAAACACCAAGAGATGAAATCAAACCAATGTTTGGTCCCTCAGGAGTTTCAATCGGACATAAACGACCATAGTGTGTGTAGTGAACGTCACGAACCTCGAAACCAGCTCTCTCTCTCGAAAGTCCACCTGGTCCAAGTGCAGAAAGTCTTCTTTTGTGTGTAATCTCAGCTAATGGATTCGTTTGATCCATAAATTGAGATAACTGGTTAGTACCAAAGAAAGAGTTGATAACTGATGATAATGTTTTAGCATTAATCAAATCAATTGGTGTAAACACCTCGTTATCTCTAACGTTCATTCTCTCACGAATAGTTCTAGCCATACGTGCTAAACCAACACCGAATTGTTGAGACAATTGTTCACCAACTGTTCTAACACGACGGTTTGATAAGTGATCAATATCATCAATCTCTGCTTTAGAGTTGATCAATTCGATCAAATATTTAACAATTGTAATGATATCTTCTTTGGTAAGCACTTGCTTATCCATAGGGATATCTAAATCTAATTTTTTGTTCATTCTGTAACGACCAACTTCACCTAAGTTATAACGTTGATCAGAGAAGAACAATTTATCTATAATACCACGAGCAGTTTCCTCATCAGGCGGTTCAGCATTACGCAACTGACGGTAAATGTGCTCTACAGCTTCTTTTTCAGAGTTTGTTGGATCTTTTTGTAACGTGTTGTGGATAATAGCATAATCTGCTTGGTTGTTGTCCTCTTTGTGTAACAAAATAGATTTTACGTTAGAATCGATGATCTCTTCAACATTATCTTTGTCGATAATTGTATCACGATCAAGGATGATTTCGTTACGTTCGATAGAAACTACCTCTCCAGTATCCTCATCTACGAAATCCTCGTGCCAAGTGTTCAATACACGCGCAGCAAGTCTTCTTCCAATATATTTCTTAATTCCTGTTTTAGAAACTTTAATTTCTTCAGCTAAGTCGAAAATTTCAAGGATATCCTTATCTCTTTCGAAACCGATAGCACGGAATAAAGTTGTTACAGGTAATTTTTTCTTTCTATCGATATATGCATACATAACGCTGTTGATATCTGTAGAAAATTCTATCCAAGATCCTTTAAAAGGAATTACTCTGGCAGAATAAAGTTTTGTTCCATTTGCGTGGAATGACTGTCCAAAGAAAACCCCAGGAGAACGGTGTAATTGTGATACTACAACACGCTCGGCACCATTGATTACAAAAGTACCACTTGGAGTCATGTAAGGTATTGTTCCAAGATAAACATCTTGTACAATTGTTTCAAAATCTTCGTGTTCTGGATCTGTACAGTATAGTTTTAACCTAGCTTTTAAAGGCACACTATAAGTAAGACCTCTCTCTATACATTCTTGAATTGTATAACGTGGTGGGTCAACAAAATAATCTAGGAATTCCAATACAAAGTTATTTCTTGTATCTGTAATTGGGAAGTTTTCCATGAAGGTGTTGTATAACCCTTCGTTGCCTCTTTCGTCAGATTTCGTTTCTAATTGAAAGAAATCTTTAAAAGATTTAACCTGAACATCTAAGAAATCTGGATAGTCAGGAATATTTTTTGTAGAGGCAAAATTCAATCTTTCAGTCTGATTTGTTATCATCAATGGACAAAATTTTGATTAAAAAAAAGTAATTTTTTTGTGTAAAACACACTGTTTAATCTATACTTTCTTATTATAATCAATACATCTTTAAAAATAAACCAAAAGTAAGTTCAATTTTTTTTCTTCGTATTGATCAAAAACTTTTTCGTATTTTAAACTATTTGATAATAAAACTTGATATATTTTATTATACGAAAAATGGTTTAGGCCTTTGAGTGTTAACTCAGGACCTAAACCTAGTTCTTAAAACCGTGTTGAATTATTTAAGCTCAACTACAGCTCCAGCTTCTTCTAATGATTTTTTAAGACCTTCAGCCTCTTCTTTAGAAACACCTTCTTTAACAGTACTTGGAGCACCATCAACTACATCTTTAGCTTCTTTAAGACCTAAACCTGTAAGTTCTTTTACTAATTTCACAACTGCTAATTTAGAAGCACCAGCTTCTTTTAATACAACTGTAAATTCAGTTTGTGCTTCTTCAGCAGCACCTTCTCCACCACCAGCAGCAACTACTACAGCTGCAGCAGCAGGCTCGATACCATACTCGTCTTTTAATATTGTTGCTAATTCGTTAACTTCTTTAACTGTTAAGTTAACTAATTGTTCTGCGAATTGTTTCAAATCTGCCATTTTTTCTATCGTTTAAAATGATTTGTAAAATATAATTTATTTATTGTGCGCTAATTAAGCAACAAGGAATTTGATCTCCTTGTATCGATTATTATGCCTCTGCTTCTTCTTCGCTTCCTGCGAATTTGTTTTGTAAAGCAGAAATAATTCTTTGTGCTGGTGACTGCAATAATCCAATAAGTTCTCCAAGAAGTTCTTCTTTAGATTTAATAGTTGCTAATGCATCTAATTGATCATCTCCAATATAAACCTCAGAATTAATATAAGCTCCTTTTAATACAGGTTTAGCTGATTTTTTTCTGAAATCTTTAATTATTTTTCCAGGTGCATTTGCAACATCTGAAATAAATATAGCACTATTACCAGTCAATACTGAAGGTAAATCTCCATAGTCATTAGCAGAAGCTTCCATTGCTTTTGCAAGCAAAGTGTTTTTTACAACTTCTAATTTAATACCTGCTTTAAAACAAGCTCTTCTCAAGTTTGAAGTAGTTTCTGCGTTTAACCCAGAAATATCAGATACATAAATAATATTTGTACCAGCTAACTGTGCAGTTAAATCTTCAATCGCGATTGATTTTTCTTCTCTAGTCATACTAAAAATTATTAACTACCAATTATACTGCTTTAGGGTCCAATGCAATTGCAGGACTCATAGTGCTTGTAAGGTGAATACCTTTAATGTAGGTACCTTTAGCAGCAGTTGGCTTAAGTTTGATTAATGTTTGAATAATTTCGTGTGCATTGTCATAAATTTGCTCAGCTCCAAAAGAAACTTTACCAATTCCTGCATGTACGATACCAGTTTTATCAACTTTAAAGTCAATTTTACCAGCTTTAACCTCTTGAACAGCTTTTGCAACATCCATAGTTACTGTACCTGTTTTAGGGTTTGGCATTAAACCTCTAGGTCCTAAAATACGACCCAATGGACCTAATTTACCCATAACAGCTGGCATAGTGATGATTACATCAACATCTGTCCAACCATCTTTAATTTTTTGTAAGTAATCATCAAGACCTACATAATCAGCTCCAGCTTCTTTAGCCTCAGCTTCTTTATCTGGAGTAACTAATGCTAATACTTTAACATCTTTACCTGTTCCGTGAGGTAATGTAACTACACCTCTAACCATTTGATTCGCTTTTCTTGGATCTACACCCAAACGAACTGCGATATCAACAGACTCATCAAATTTTGCAGAAGCAATAACTTTAATTAATGCAGCTGCATCTTTTAAAGTATATAGCTTGTTCTTTTCAATTTTTGAAGCAGCCTCTTTTTGCTTTTTTGTTAATTTTGCCATTTCTTTCTCTTAATTAAAAAGGAGCATCTCCTGATACAGTTATACCCATAGATCTAGCAGTTCCAGCGATCATGCTCATTGCAGATTCGATTGTGAATGCATTTAAATCTACCATTTTATCTTCAGCGATTGCTTTGATAACATCCCAAGTAACACTTGCTACTTTTTTACGATTTGGTTCACCTGATCCAGACTTTAGCTTTGCAGCTTCCAATAATTGGACAGCAGCTGGAGGAGTTTTTACAACAAAATCAAATGATTTGTCTTTATACACAGTAATTTGTACTGGGCATATTTTGCCAGGTTTATCTTGTGTTCTAGCATTGAACTGCTTACAGAACTCCATGATATTAACCCCAGCAGCTCCTAAAGCAGGTCCAACCGGTGGCGACGGATTCGCAGCACCTCCCTTAACTTGTAGTTTAACTACCTTACTAATTTCTTTAGCCATTTTTTAAAAAATTTAACACTATAATCATTGGAAGCGATTATAGTGGTTATTATAGATGTAACAAAAATTATACTTTTTCAACTTGCATAAAACTTAGCTCTAATGGTGTTTTTCTTCCGAAAATCTTAACCATAACTTCAAGTTTACGCTTCTCTTCATTAATTTTTTCAACCGTTCCGTTGAATCCGTTAAATGGACCATCGATCACTTTAACAGTTTCCCCTAGGTTGAAAGGAATAGCGCGAGTATCTGTATTTACAGCTAACTCATCAACTTTACCTAACATTCTATTTACTTCAGAAAGCCTCAAAGGAACAGGTTCTCCGCCCTTGATCTCACCTAAAAATCCAATAACACTAGTAATTGACTTAATAATATGAGGGATTTCACCAACTAAATTAGCTTCAATCATAACATATCCAGGAAAGTAAACTTTATCCTTAGATGATTTTTTCCCATCTTTTACAGTAACCACTTTTTCAGTAGGAACTAAAACCTGAGAAACATAATCCTCCATACCTAATCTCGCAATCTCAGTCTCGATGTAAGCTTTCACTTTATTCTCTTGACCACTAACTGCTCTAACTACGTACCATTTTTTCACATTATTATCTGCCATCACAAAAAAATTATCCTTTTAACCAGTTAAAAAATCCAGCCAAAGCTTTTGCAAAAAATTCGTCTACTCCCCATGTTGCCAAAGCAAATAGAATCGAAAATACAGCCACGACAATTGTCAATTTTTGAACCTCAGCCCAAGCAGGCCAAGTAACATTTGACTTTAACTCTTCGAAAGCCTCTGATAAATAATTAGTAACTTTTGTCATTTGATATGTTTTTTATTGCACGGGCGGAGGGATTCGAACCCCCATCAACGGTTTTGGAGACCGCTATTCTACCCTTGAACTACGCCCGTAATTAAAGCCAGTGACTTCAGTTAAGAAAATCAACTGGCTTTTTTTTTATAATTTTTATAGAAATTACTCTACAATTTCAGTAACCTGTCCAGCACCAACTGTTCTACCACCTTCACGAATAGCAAAACGTAAACCTACGTTCATTGCGATTGGGCTTAATAAAGCAACATTAATAGTTAAGTTATCTCCTGGCATTACCATCTCTACTCCTTCTGGTAAAGTAATAACTCCTGTTACGTCAGTTGTACGTACGTAGAACTGTGGACGGTAGTTATTATGGAATGGAGTATGACGTCCACCTTCTTCTTTTTTCAAGATATAAACCTCAGCTTTGAAAGTAGAGTGTGGTTTTACTGATCCTGGCTTAATGATAACCATTCCTCTTTTGATAGATTCTTTATCAATACCTCTTAATAATAAACCTACGTTATCTCCAGCTTCACCTCTATCAAGGATTTTACGGAACATCTCAACTCCTGTAATAGTAGAAGTTAATTTATCAGCTCCCATACCAATGATTTCAACAGCATCACCTGTATTAGCAATACCAGTTTCGATACGCCCTGTAGCAACAGTTCCACGACCTGTAATTGTAAATACGTCTTCAACCGGCATCAAGAATGGTTTTGCTACGTCACGCACTGGCTCTTCGATCCAAGCATCAACAGCATCCATTAATTCAATGATTTTTGGTACCCAAGCAGGATCATTATTCAATCCTCCTAAAGCAGAACCTTGAACTACAGGACCATTATCTCCATCATATTCGTAGAAAGATAATAAATCTCTAATTTCCATTTCAACAAGCTCTAACAACTCAGCATCATCAACCATATCCACTTTGTTCATGAAAACAACGATTCTTGGAATACCAACCTGACGTCCTAAAAGGATGTGCTCACGAGTTTGTGGCATTGGACCATCTGTAGCAGCAACTACTAAGATAGCACCGTCCATTTGAGCAGCACCAGTAACCATGTTCTTTACGTAATCCGCGTGACCAGGACAGTCAACGTGAGCGTAGTGACGGTTAGCAGTTTCATACTCTACGTGTGATGTATTAATAGTAATACCTCTTTCTTTCTCCTCTGGAGCGTTATCGATTTGATCAAACGATTTTGCTTGACAGTAACCAGCATCTGACAATACTTTTGTAATTGCAGCAGTTAATGTAGTTTTTCCGTGATCTACGTGTCCAATTGTACCTATGTTTAAGTGCGGTTTGGAACGATTAAAATTCTCCTTTGCCATTTTACTTAATTTTTAATCTTAGTTATATATTAATTTTCAATTTCCTACTTACTTGAGCCAATGTCGGGATTTGAACCCGAGACCTCTTCCTTACCAAGGAAGCACTCTACCCCTGAGCTACACCGGCAGAGAGTTCTGATTTTAGATTCTTGAATTTAGATTTCAGACTTTTAAAAATCTAAAACCTAAAATCTCACCTTCTTTTTTTTGTGGGGAGAGCAGGATTCGAACCTGCGAAGTTCACACAGCAGATTTACAGTCTGCCCTCGTTGGCCGCTTGAGTATCTCCCCTAATTTTAAAATTTCAATCTTTTAAAAGAACTTGTTTCAAATCGCATTTGAAACTTTTTTTGAGCCGATAGAGGGACTCGAACCCACGACCTGCTGATTACAAATCAGCTGCTCTAGCCAGCTGAGCTACATCGGCGAATACATTAAAAAAGTCCGCTATTTCTAACGGACTGCAAATGTAGCTATTTTATCTTTTAATCAAAACATTTTTTAAAAAAAATTTCAATTATATATGTGCTCTTATTTTTTCTTTCCTTTTCACAAGCAATCGCTCTAACGATTCTGCCGAATTCTCAACAGCCTCCTCAAAGGACTTACATTGCTTTTTTACCAAAAAATCATCTCCCGGAACATTAATCCTAATCTCTACTGCTTTATTCTCCTTATCACTCGTTCTTTCAACTTTTAAAAAAAGATCCGCCGAAACAACTCGATCATAATACTTCTCCAGCTTATCCATTCTTTCTTGAATAAAATCAACCAATTTTCTGTCAACAGTAAAGTTAACTGCATGAACATCTACCTTCATAATACTAATTTTAGGGTTAAACATTTCAGAATCATTATTTATTTCTTGGATGTGCATCGCCATATACTTTTTTAAGCTCCGCCAAACTATTATGGGTATAAACCTGAGTCGACGCCAAACTTGAATGCCCTAACAATTCTTTAACTGAATTTAAATCTGCTCCATTATTTAATAAGTGAGTTGCAAAAGTATGCCGTAGCACATGCGGGCTCTTTTTCACCTTTTCAGAGACCCTACTAAAGTAAGAATTTATTAATCGATACACAAAAGATTCACTCAATTTTAACCCTTTTTTTGAAATAAAAAAATATTCTGAATCACGAATCTCATCAAGCCGAATTCTCTCCTGCAAATACAAACCAACCTGATCCGCAACAATAGGCAAAAGCGGAATAATCCTTTCTTTATTTCTTTTCCCCAAAACCTTAACCACATTAGAAGACAAATCAACATTCTTCACCATCAAACCAATTAATTCAGCACGACGCATTCCTGTAGTATAAAAAAAGTCCACAACAAGCCTATCTCTTATTTCTTCAAACCCAAAAGAAGAACCAACCCCCAACATTAAATCACTTATTTCTTTTTCAGAAAAAGGAATCTGGACAACTTTTGGCGTTTTGAGTGCCTTATGTTTCAACATCGGACTAACCTCTATTTGTTTTATTTTTAATAGAAATCTATAAAACGCTTTCAGAGAAGCCATTTTGCGATTTACAGACACATTTGAAATTCCCTGATCCACCAAAGAAACAATCCAACTTCTAATTTGACCATAATTAGCAGTATCCACCTCCCCTTGCTCAAACCGCACTTTATTAAACTCTTCAAAACAATCCAAATCAGCTAAATAAGCATTAACAGTATGTGGGGAATATTTTTTCTCCAACTGCAAATAATCACGAAAAGCTTCTTTATTAGACTGCATAAGATTTTTTTTCGACTTACCCAGTTACAGACAAATCATTTAGAAAAGATTACAAAAACAAAAAACCGTTAGGACCAAAGTTAAAACTTTTTGATCACTAACGGTAATTATTTTAAAAAAGCAATATATTAACTCTCTAAACCATCTTTCAATGTTTGGATGTAAGCAGCTTTTTGAATTTGAGCTCTTTTGATTACAGAAGGCTTAATAAAAGCAGTACGTGCTCTTAATTGACGAACAGTTCCTGTTTTATCAAATTTTCTTTTATAGCGCTTTAATGCTCTATCGATATTTTCTCCGTCTTTAATTGGTATAATTAACATAATATTGACACCTCCTCTCGTTAAGGCTGCAAATGTAAAAATTAATTATTAATTATGAATCATAAATTTTAAATTATTTTTCTAGTAAAACACAACTGGCTTAATATCTAAAACTATTTTGCATCTTACTTTTAACAATTCACAGAAGCTATTCTTTCAACAAATTTCTTGAGATAACCAATTTTTGAATCTCAGTAGTCCCTTCTCCTATGGTACATAATTTAGAATCTCTATAAAATTTCTCTACAGGAAAATCTTTGGTATAACCATAACCTCCATGAATTTGAACGGCATCATTTGCAATTTTCACGCAGGCTTCTGAAGCATACATTTTTGCCATCGCTCCTAATGTAGTTACTGGTTTGTGTTTTTGTTTTAAGAAAGCAGCTTTATGTAATAGTAATTCTGACGCTTCAATTTCAGTTGCCATATCTGCCAATTTAAACGAAATTCCTTGAAAACTACTAATTGGCTGCCCAAACTGATATCTTTCTTTTGAATATTTTAAAGCCGCCTCATATGCTCCTTTTGCAATACCTAGAGACAAAGCTCCTATAGAAATTCTTCCTCCGTCTAAAATTTTCATTGCCTGAACAAATCCCTCTCCAACTTCTCCTAATCTATTTGCATCTGGCACACGACAATTATCAAAAACCAATTCAGCAGTTTCACTTGCACGCATTCCTAATTTATTTTCTTTTTTACCTGAAGAAAAGCCAGACATTCCTTTTTCGAACACAAAAGCAGTCATTCCTTTAGAATCGCCTTTTTCTCCTGTTCGAACAATAACAACTGCTACATCTCCAGATATACCATGAGTGATAAAATTTTTTGCGCCATTTACAATCCAAGAATCTCCATCTCTAACGGCTGTTGTATTCATACCTCCGGCATCAGAACCAGTATTATGCTCTGTTAATCCCCATGCGCCAATAAATTCAGCTGTTGCCAACTTTGGTAAAAACTTTTTCTTTTGCTCTTCGTTTCCAAAAGTTAAAATATGATTTGTACATAACGAATTATGAGCCGCAACCGACAAACCAATTGAAGGATCAACCTTTGATATTTCTTCAACTACTGTAATATATTCATGATAACCTAATCCCGACCCTCCGTATTCTTCAGGCACTAAAACCCCCATAAACCCCATTTCTCCAAGTTTCTTAAACAAATCAATTGGAAAAATCTGAGCTTCATCCCACTCCATTATAAATGGCTTTATATTCTTTTCGGCAAAATCTTTTATAGATTGTGCAATCATTGACTGCGTCTCGTTATAATCAAAATTCATTGTGTACTATCTTTTTAGAACTCCAAATATAAACTAATTATTTTTGCTTTTTCAACAGGAAAACCTTTAATTTTTGATAATTCCTCAATATTATTAAAATTTCCATTCATGCTTCTATAAGTTACAATTTGTTTTGCAAGAGAATATTTAAAATATGGAAACTGTGATAATTCTTTTAAAGAAGCATCATTTATTGCTATCTTTTTAAATCCTGAAGGAGTAACAGCTTTAAATCGTCGGTTTAATTCAACTATCACCTCAGGCGAAAGCCCCCAAACATCCTCCATCTGTTCCATAGAAACAAAACCTCCTAGAATCTCTTTTTGTTTTAATATCCTCAAAGATAATGCTTCGCCAATCCCATATACTTTTATCAAATCTTCCTGACTGGCGGTATTAATATCTGAAAGTACTATGGTCACTTTATTAAAAGGTATTTTCGCAGGATATTCTTTTTTCTCTATTTTAAACTCATTCTTTTTCTGTGTCCAATCAGGAAATTTAAACAATGGGGAAATCACTTTTAAAAGTGAATCAGAAATATGTGTCACTTCCTGAAACTCTTTTGCAGAGTTTACATATTTATTCTCTTTTCGAAAAGCCAACAATCTATCGATTTCTTGAACTGACATCCCAAGTTTATAACCTTTATAATCTGAAATAAAATTTGGATTAAAAGTATATACCTTTCCTTTTTCAGTTAATTTTTCTATTCTAGCCGCATCTATATCTTTTTGCAAAGACATCCATTGTTTTTCTGCACCAAAAGAAACCTCTGATTTATTAAAATCAAAAAAGAAATAAAAAAGCTGTAAAACAATTACGACAACGAATAATGAAAAAATACCAGTTCGCTGTTGACTAGTAAACTTAAAATGCATCATAATCTTCTTAAAACTCATTGCTATTATAAATTAAACTATTTGTAAGGGATCTAAAATACAAGAAAACTACCAAACTTAACAAGAAAATACATTAAAATTTAACTTTTGTCAGAATTATACATTCCGCAAATTTCTATCAATTAATTTAATGATTGTCAGCTTGTCATAAGGCTTTACCGAGTGTTTCTTTAAAATTTTAAATATTTTATAACTTAAAACATGATAATTGTTTTTATTTTTTACAAAAAACGATACATTTGGAGCTTAATAACAAATAAACCAATATTATAGTATGTCAATTTGGAAAACTAAACCTCTTTCGGTATTGCTCGGTGAAGCATCCGAATCTGAAAAAGGACTAAAAAGAACCTTATCTTCACGTTCGCTTGTTGCACTTGGAGTTGGCGCCATCATTGGAGCTGGGCTATTCTCTTTAACTGGAATTGCCGCCGCAGAACATGCCGGACCTGCAGTAACTATCTCATTTATATTAGCAGCTATAGGTTGTGGTTTTGCAGGACTTTGCTATGCCGAATTTGCTTCTATGATACCTGTTGCAGGTAGTGCCTACACCTATTCTTATGCCACTATGGGAGAATTCATGGCTTGGATTATTGGTTGGGATTTAGTTTTAGAGTATGCCTTAGGAGCCGCTACAGTTGGTGTAAGCTGGTCTAGATACCTATTAGAGTTATTAGCAAAATTTAACATTCATCTTCCTCCGAGCTTAATTTGTTCTCCATGGGAAACTTTAACACTTAGTAATGGTACCGTAATTGAAGGCGGAATTGTAAACTTACCTGCTATATTCATTGTTTCACTGCTTTCATTATTATTAATTAAAGGAACAAAAGAGTCTGCAACTATCAACAATGTATTAGTTGTAGTAAAAGTAGCTGTAGTTATCGTTTTTATTGTTTTAGGATGGAAATTTATTGATACTAGCAACTATACTCCATATATTCCTAAAAATACTGGAGTTTTCGGAGAGTTTGGATGGTCAGGAATCGCAACTGGTGCAGCAACTGTATTTTTTGCTTTTATTGGTTTCGATGCTGTATCGACTGCTGCTCAAGAAGCTAAAAATCCTCAAAAAGGAATGCCGATTGGTATTTTAGGATCTTTAGTAATTTGCACAATATTATATGTATTATTTGCTCACGTAATGACAGGACTTGTACCTTACTACAAATTTGCTGGAGATGCAAAACCTGCTGCTACTGCATTTGCTGTTACAGGATATGATTTTTTACAAACAGGTTTAATCATTGCAATTTTAGCAGGATACACTTCGGTAATTCTGGTAATGCTTATGGGACAAAGCCGTGTGTTTTACACTATGAGTAAAGACGGTTTATTACCTCCATTCTTTAGTGAAATACATTCAAAATTCCGCACACCTTGGAAAACCAATGTTTTCTTTTTAATATTTGTAAGTCTATTTGCTGGACTAGTTCCTGTAAGTGACTTAGGACATATGGTAAGCATTGGAACTTTATTAGCGTTTGTTCTTGTATGTATTGGAGTTATGGTAATGCGTTATAAAATGCCTGATGCACCTAGATCATTTAGAACTCCTTTAGTTCCTTTTGTACCTATTGCAGGAATCCTAATTTGTTTAGCTTTGATGTATTCTTTACCAAACGAAAGCTGGGCACGACTAGTAATTTGGATGGCATTAGGTGTCTTAATTTATTTTGTATACGGTAAGAAAAACAGTAAATTAAACAATCCGGAAAAATAATTTTTAGCATATAAATAAAAAAGGATCTTAGAGTTTAACCTCTTTAAGATCCTTTTTTTTATGCTTATTATAAATTACAAATCAAAGACTGAAGTTCTTTTCGCACGTATTAAATCCTTTAATCGAATCCAAAAAGCTAAGGTTAAATAAACCCCAAAACCCAAACCAGCCGTTACAAAAGAGATGTAAATAAAAAACAACCTCACGCTTGTTACACGCATACCAAGTTTGTCTGCTAGTCTTGACGATACATGAAAGCCATATTTTTCGAAAAAGAATTTTAATTTTAAAATAGCCGACATTTTTAGTTTTTTTTAATCCTAATTATATCAGGATGATTTTTGATTACAAAAGTACAAATTATCTCATTATCACATTTTCTAATTATCCAATTATTTTTTCAAAAGCTCCATTCCAACAGCACATTTCAAGCAAGCTTTTTTATTACAATACTCATTCTTAAGCTCCAATAAAGTCTGAGTTTCGAATGCATTTATTGATTTAATACCAAAAGAGGTGAACTTTTCTATTATTGAGTTCTTTTCTGGAGAGACTTCATTCATAAAACTAATTAAGTCTTCGGAAATAGATTCTCCAATAGTTGTTGAATATGCAAACTGAATTGGAATAATAGTATTAATGATTACTAAATCAAGGAATGACTTTGATAGTGTTTTCTCTTTCTTTGGACTTTCTTTATCGAACTGAAAATGCCCTTTCCAGTAAGAACTAGTAGAAACGTTCAGGGTTTCGTAAACACTTTTAACTGATTTTATTCTAATAATCTTCGAGAATAAATTCTGACGTGTATGATATAGAACTGCCAATTGTGAAAGCCTAATTGTTGGGAAATTGTCTGGCCTATGCTTAAAAAATTGAAGAGGATCGATGTAAGATCTTTCTAATTGGTATTTATGTAAGAGATAAAAATATCTAAATTTTAGATCTTTAAAATACTCATCTTCTTTCTCTTCACTTAATAAATTGGCTGTTCCAAAAAATAAAGATTCTAAATTCTCTGCTTCAAAACTTTCTTTTCTAATAATTGAAAAGGGAATTGATTTGGCTATTTGTAAGAAAGAAGAACCATTTGTATTTAAGCCAAAATTCTTAGCTAATAGACAGAACAAAACAGCTTCCCAATCTTGATTGAATTCTTCCAACAACTTATAAACAAGCTCTGATTTGCGTTCTAATCGCTCAAAAAACAATCTTTCCTGCCAATTTTTAAAAACAAACTCATCAATTTCAATTATTTGATTTTCGCAAGAAATCCAAGTTTTAGTAGAAAGCAAGTTTTGATAATTTGCAAGTACTTCTGCTTTCACATAATCTTTAAGGACTAAAACTGGTATTTCAGTATTATTTTTTCTAAAAATCGCAGTATCATTCTCCCAAACTACGTGCAGAATAACATTTTCATAGGCTGAATCATTCTCATGATTATGTAAATACCAGTCTGATGATTTTAGATGAATTTCAACGTTTCCTGCCCATTTTTGATCTCCAATTTTAATATAAGCATTAAAAAAATCAGGCCCAGAACGTTGCAAATAGTCGCCAGTTTTAATAATCGTAACTAATTCACCTTGAACTGTTTTTAAATTCAGAGTATCAAACTTTTTGAATTTCCAGAGATAATGAAGAAAGTCTTCTTTCATTTTTAGGTTTTTAATTGAAATAAAAACTAAAAATAAACATTTTTACTATTATTCTTACAAATTATAAAATGTTTTTATCGAAGCATATACAGTTTTGCGCAAGCACGCGCATCTGACAGTGCCTCATGATGATTAAGTTGTATTTTCATTTCTCTGCAGCAATCGCTCAGTTTTGTAGGCTTTAAACCTTTTGCTTTATAAATCTTAACAGTACATTCCCACTTAGAAGCGATATTTAAATCTTCATAATTTAATCCGTAAAGTAACATTGATTTCACCAAAACATTGCGATCAAAACTTTCGTTGTGAGCCACAACTACTCTATTTTTTAATCTTTTTTCGATCTCTGGATAAACCTGTAAAAATGATTTTGAATTGACCGTATCTTTTGGATAAATACCGTGTACTCGAATCGTAAATGGATTATACTCGTTATTTGGCGGTTTTATTAAAGTAACAAACTCATCTACAATAATTCCATTTTCGACAGTAACAATTCCCACAGAACATGGATGATAACCCGTTGCTGTTTCAAAATCAATTGCAGTAAAGTTCATTTTAAAAATTTTATAGGATAAAAAAACCATAAATCTATCGTTAATAAATAGATTTATGGTTTCATAAAAGTATTACTTTGTTCTATTTAATAGATCCAATAATGTCATATTTAGTGATGATGTGATGATTTCCATTTCCTAAATCAATTAAAACAGCATCATTTTCTTTTGTAAAAAGTTTAGAAACTTCTTCGATTGGAGTTCCTAATTTTACAATTGGAAATGGTTTTCCCATTACATCTTTTATCGGTTTTTCAGCTACATTTTTATCTGCAACATAACTCCTAAACAGATCTGTTTCATCAACAGAACCTACGAAACCGTTTATATCAACAACTGGAATCTGTGAGATTTTATACTTACGCATACGCTCAATAGCATGAGAAACTAATTCTTCTGTACGAACAACGATCAATTCTTTATCGATATGATCTTTAATAACATCTTCAGCTTTGGTAACATTTTCTTCCAAAAATCCGCGCTCTCGCATCCAGTCATCATTAAACATTTTACCTACATAACGGCTTCCTGAATCATGAAACAGGACAACTACGACATCATCTGGTTTAAAATGTTCTTTTAACTGCAGCAAGCCTTTTATACAGGCTCCAGCTGAATTTCCAACAAAAATCGCTTCTTCTAATGCAATTTTTCTAGTATAAACTGCAGCATCTTTATCAGTCACTTTTGTAAATCCATCTATCAATGAAAAATCAACATTTTTAGGTAAAATATCTTCTCCAATTCCTTCTGTTATATAAGAGTAAATTTCGTTTTCATCAAAAATTCCAGTTTCGTGGTATTTTTTAAAAACAGAACCATAAGTATCAATTCCCCAAATTTTAATATTTGGATTTTGCTCTTTTAAATATTTCCCTACTCCAGAAATTGTTCCTCCTGTTCCTACTCCCACAACAAAATGAGTGATTTTACCTTCGGTTTGCTTCCAAATTTCAGGCCCGGTCTGCTCATAATGTGCTAATGAATTTGATAAATTATCGTATTGATTTACATACCAAGAATTTGGTGTTTCTTCGGCTAAACGTTTTGAAACTGAATAGTACGAACGAGGATCTGTAGGCTCAACGTCTGTAGGACAAACTACTACTTTTGCACCAACAGCACGAAGAATATCCATTTTTTCTTTAGACTGTTTATCTGATATTACACAGATTAATTTATATCCTTTAATGATTGCAACAAGTGCTAACCCCATTCCTGTATTTCCAGAAGTACCTTCAATAATAGTTCCGCCTGGTTTTAATCGTCCATCTGCCTCTGCATCTTCAATCATTTTTACAGCCATTCTGTCTTTTACAGAATTTCCTGGATTAAAGGTCTCGACTTTTGCCAATACTAATGCATCAATTTCAGCAACAATCTTGTTGAGTTTTACCAATGGTGTATTACCAATTGTTTCTAAAATATTTTTTGAAAAGTCCATTTTGTTTAAGTTTTAATATGTGGTATTATAAAATAAATTTTATTGTTTTATTGGAAGAAATTCCAAACTAAGCCAAATCGCAATACAAAATCACGATAAGGATTATTAGGTGCCGAATAATAATCACTTTTTGCAAAAAGAGCATTTATATGTTCTGCTTTTAGATAAAAACGTGTCTGACGAATTCTTGCATTTATAAAAAGATCAAAAAGTGGATAATTTCCAATCTCTTTATTATTTTGAACAAAAAACTCTCCAACTACCGGATTATATCCATTACCATAATATTTTGTAAAATAATTAAAGACAACACCTGCTTGTGCAAATAATGCTTTCTTAAAAAAGTGATTTGAATAATAGAATGTGTTTCTTGTTACAAAATCTGGAACATTTAAAATTAAATCAGATTGATCTACTTTCTGATATAGAAGAGTATTATCTAATGCAAATTTCCCAAATTTAAATTCTTTGCTTGCTTTTATTTCTAAATAATTAATAGCATTTCCGTACTGCTCCGGTCTTACAATTTGTGTTTGTGCTAATACTTGAGCAGGAGTTGAAACATCTTTAAAATACAAATGATCGTTTAAAACTGTATACTGAACCTCGGCATTTAGCCATGGTGTATACACGCTGGCTCCAAGCGTATTAATTTTTTCATTTTTAAAATCATTCGACCAGTTATATTGTACATAACTGCTTTGATATAAATTGTAATTATTGTTTGGCAGTTTATTTACGTTTCTATACTTAAAATCGAACTGGATTTTCTCATTTAAGTTATATCGTAATTTTGCATCAAGATCAGAAAGTGACTGGTTAGTGATAGATCTTGTATATAAAAAACGACCATTCCATTTATTCTTTTGATATTCATATTGTCCACCTACATTATTGATCTGAAGAAATAAATTATCTGGAACCACTCCTCCTGATTTATCAACTAAAATTCGATCATATTTGTAATTTGATCTGTAATCATCTACAAAAAAATTAAACTTCCCTAATAGAGAATTTTCATAAGCCAATCCAACTTTATTGTACAATCTTTCAAAATGAGTTTGGTCATTTATACCACTTGTAGTATATGACGCTCCAAAACGCTGCACTTGCTGTCCGTCAACAGTCGAAAGAACAGTAGGTTGATTGTATTCGAAAAATTTATTTTCGAAGTTAAACTGATGATTTATATACAAATTATTATTTCCGTTTTTTGGATTCACTCTGAAAGCGTGGTCAAAAAATAATCTTTTTCCTTTCAAAAAAGATTTTGCATCTGTCAAGTAAACTTGTAATCGCTGACGGTTTTTAAAATCTGGATTATCACTTTCAAAATCCTCTGGTGTGGTAATACCTCCATTTTCTTCGTTTGAATTATCTTGAAAAGTAAAGTGTGCATTTAAAGCATATCTTCTATCTGTTGTTGCATAACTTGTAGTAAATCTAAAATTTCCTGAACTTACCAACTGATTTATATAATCTCCTTCTGAACGTAAACCTCTATAAGCAATAGAAAAATTAAGGTTTTTTGAAGTATTTAAAGTAATAAACGAGTCTACATTTTGTCCTTTATTAATTGTGGTATTAAAAAACAACTCTGTTAAAGGAGTCGCTGCAGAATAATATCTAATATCATCTGCTTGCAAATAATTATAGTGCATTGCCGAAAAGCCAATTTCTGGGTAAGGAGAAAAACTAGTTAAACTGTATTGTAAAACATTTAAAGGCTGCCCAATATTTGAGAACTCCAGCAGTCCAAAAAGATCTTTTCGCAGATGGTTTTGTTTGTATGCACTTTTTATTGTCAATGATGTATCTACATAAGTAGTATCATGCTCTAGAGTAATAATCTGATATTGATCTATTTTAGCAATTTTCGCCTTCTTCTTTTTAACAGTGTCTGTTATACTTGAATATTTTGAATTCATATCTAAACTACTTTTTGAAGTAGTCTTTTCTTGAGAAAACAATAAGGTTGGTATAATTAATAGATATAGAAAAATGAATATTCTCATTTGATAATGTTATATAAAATTATTTCGGCAAAATTTGTCGAGCAAAGGTAAAAGATAAAAACGTATAAACGAAAAAAAACAAAATGTTAGTATACCTGCATTTTTATAACCGCTTCTAAAATGAAAACCCCGTTTACAAACGTAAACGGGGTTTTCAAGAAAAATCAAAATATTTATTATTTATTGTAAAACAAACTTAATCTGGGCATTCGTTTTAATTTTCTAATAATCGTAAAATCTTTAAAAAATTAGAAATTCCATTAAACTAAATTTTACAATTTATTATAATTCGTTTTGCTTAAGTAATGGATTTGCATTGATCTCTGCTCTAGGGATCAACCATTGCCATCTTTTGTCTGTTGCAGGAACATTGATTACTCCGTTTGTAATTGTTGAATTATGATTAGCACCTGATCTATCAAGAGGAGAATTTGTTCTCTTTAAGTCATAAAATCTAAAACCTTCACCCCACAATTCAATTCTTCTTTGAAACCAAATTTCATCTACTAAAGCTTGTCCTGTTTTTGTAGACAAAGTATATCCAGTATCTCTAGTTTTTACTAAATTAAATAATACAGTAGCTGCATCAGCTTGTCCTAATCTTGCTTTTGCTTCTGCTTCGATAAGATACATTTCGGCAACACGCATGTAAGGAATATCACATCTAGCGTCACCAGTACTTACCGCTAAGAATTTTTGACTTGTATAAGGAAATTTAGTAAAAGCTGATGAAAGATTTAATGAAGCATGTGCCCCTGTTTTGTCAAACAACTTTGAACGTACGTCAGTTGTTGGGATTAAGTTGTAAAGCTTACTGTTGATAGCCTTAGGACAAACACGGATAACTGTTGAATTAAAATTTCTAGACATGTAAGCCCCAAAATTACCAAAATAATCTGTTTGAACTTCGTTAACATGACTTCCCCACATCCATTCTTTAGCGTTAAAGTCATTAAACCCTTTTACATATTCTTCAGCATTCATTAATGCTACACCCGTTTTAGCTTTAGCAGCATAATCTGCAGCAATAGCCCAATTTCCTTGAGTTAATGCTACCCTAGCTTTCAAACCTTGTGCTACACTTAAACCTAAATGAGAATTATTTGGTTTTGTGTAACCTACTAATAACGTATTTGCTTCATCTAAATCTTTATTGATTTGTGTGTAAACTTGTTCAACAGTTGCACGAGCCATAGGTTGATCGCTAACAGTTAAAGCAAGAGGAACACCCATTTGTGAATTATCAACTCCGTTAACATATCTTTTACCAAATATCTGAACCAATTGATAATGAGAAAATGCTCTATAAAGCAAAGCTTGACCTTTTAACACTTTTTTATCTGCGTCTGGACCTGTTGACGCATCAACTGCACCTAAAATAGTGTTAGCATTTCTAATTATTCTATAATAAGTACGGTATGGAAATCTAACATCTTGGGCATTTTCATTTGCTACACCATTCCAGTTGTAAACTTGTAAAAACCAAGTGTTATTAGAAGGATAAACTAAATCATCTCCAACGATATCCATCTGTTGCATCATTCCCCCTAGTCCATTCTCATTCTGATTACTTTCATATCTGATATACAATGATCTATGTATACCATTTAAAAGCGTCATTAAATTTTCAGTAGTTTTAGTCGCCCCGTCGTAATCAACAAATTCCGTCGGTTTTTTATCTAAAAAATCTTCTGAACATGACGTCAGTGCTAATAACGATATTGCAATAAATATCTGTTTTATATAATTTGATTTCATAATATTATTTTTTAAAAGTTTAAGTTTAACCCTAATGTAATAGCTCTAGATGGCATGTATCTATTTTGAGTTGTTCCATTAAAAGTTTGACTTGGATCCATTCCTTGACGTTTAGTGAATAAAAGTAAATTTTCACCATTTACATACAAGGTAGCATTGTCTACTCCTAATTTAGAGATTAATTCTGATGGCATTTTATAAGATAAGTTAACTTGTCTTAAAGATAAATAATCTGAACCTATCAACCATCTGTCAGAAGCAGCGCTTGACTGTGTGTTTCTACTAACATCCATTCTTGGAACATCAGTGATATCACCTGGTTTTTGCCATCTGTTAAGAGCATCTACACTTAAAGCTGATCCGTAGCTGCTTCCAGTATGCATAAGTGACGCATAATTAGTATCATACATCATTCCACCAATTTGATAAGCAAATAAAACTTCTAATCTTAAACCTTTATATTCAAAGTTAGTACCAAAACTTCCAAACAAATCAGGAATTGCTGAATCAGCATAATGGTATAATGCTTTATTTGGATCTGTTGTTACATTTACTCCATTCACCACTCTTTGAGTAATATCACCAGCTACAATTAAAGTTGGATCTGATACATACAGAGCATATCCGTCTGTTGAATCTACACCATACCAATCTCTCAACCAGTAGTCATACATAGACTGTCCAACCATTAATTTCTTAGTTCCATTAATAATCTCCTTTTGTGGAAGCTTAGTAATTTCGTTGTGAATTGTTGATGCATTTACATTCAATCCCCAAGAAAAATCAGCTGTTTTTACAACAATCCCGTCTAAAGAAACTTCGAAACCTCTATTAAACATAGAACCAATATTTTCGATTCTGTTATCAAGTCCTGAAGATAAAGGATTTGGTACAGAAAAGATCAAATCATCTGTGCTTCTGTTATAATACTCAACACTACCTCTAAGTCTGTTTTTAAACAATCCAAATTCAACAGCAATATCTTTCTGAGTATTTTTTTCCCATTTTAAATTTGCAGCTCCACTAGCGTTTGTAACAACTCCACCTTCACTTCCATTATCATATCCTAAACTAAAAGTAGATTGACCTGCATAAAAACTTAAATCGTCATGGTTGATATGAGAATCGTTACCAACTTCTCCAAAAGAAGCTCTTAATTTCAATTCATTAATCCAACCGCTATTTTCTAAGAAGCTTTCTTTTGTAAGTACCCAAGCACCACCAACTGACCAGAAATTACCCCAACGGTTATCTTTTGTAAATTTTGAAGAACCGTCTCTTCTAAAAGATCCTGAAAGGATGTATTTATCTTTATAGTCATATCCAACTCTTGAAAAATAAGATTCAGTTCCGTAATTTCTTGTATAAGAATTTAAGTCTGTTACCGTAGCATAATTAATAAACTCTACGTTATCTGGCGAAACCTGACCTGTTTTAGTTCCATTTAACCATTCTCTTTCGTAATCAAAACTTTCATGTCCTAATAAAACTGATATAGTATGCTCTCCAATTTTTTTATCATAGTTTAATAACTGATTATAAGTAACACCAGTTAGAACTCTATTCTCTTTAGCCATTAACCCTGTTGGAGCACCATCACCAATTTCTGGATTATAAGAATACGTTCTGTTAAAATATGTTTTATCCAGCGCTGCATTTGCAGTAAATTTAAAATCTTTCAAAAATTTGAACTCAACATATGTTCTTGCTGATAAAGCCGTCCCTTTTTGATTATCGGTATTGTTTAATGTTTCATAAACAATATTTCTACCTGGTGCAGCACTAGCACCTCTACTAATTGAATAAATTTTATCCCCAGTAATTGGATCTAATAAAAAATCTCCATTTGGTTTATGATCATAAACAGGGTAAATAGGCCCCATAAATCTAGTTGCTCTAAATGGATTATTAACAGAAGTTGAATTATCAACTCCGTTTACCGCCAAATTAGAATCAGTTGTAGTTCCTGATAAATTAATTCCAGTCTTTAACCAATCATTAAAAGTAGTATTAATATTTAAACGAGCAGAAATTCTCTCATAATCAGAATTTTGAAGATATCCTTCTTCATTAAGATACCCCAAAGAAGCAAAATAATTTGATTTATCAGATTTACCTTGGTAAGAAAAATCAGCATTTTGTCTTGTTCCAGCTCTTTCTAATTCTCTAGTCCAATCTAAATCATTTGGATACAAAAGTTGAGCATTTGGATTTAATTTACCATCTGTTCCAACAACTTGTCCATTTGGAACATTAAATGGGTTTGTAACCAACAGAGGTTGAACATTGGCAGATGCATATGTATTAGCAGCAGCTATTTGAGCTGGTGTTCCCATTGCACGGCTATTTCTAATAGCTTCCCACTCCAAAGGATAGTAATCAAAAGCACTAACTCTATCGTATTCTTTAATCAATCTTGAAGTCAAACCTTGACTTACATTTAAAGAGAACTTATCTTTTGATGATTTACCTGTTTTAGTAGTAATAATAATTACACCATTAGCAGCTTTTGATCCATAAAGAGAAGTTGAAGATGCATCTTTTAAAACTGTTAAGCTTTCAATATCAGCAGAATTCAAAGTACTAATATCACCTGCAAACGGCACTCCGTCTACAACGTACAACGGTGTATTTGATCCATTGATAGAACTAAAACCACGTATTCTAATTGCTGGAGCAGCACCTGGTTGTCCAGACGCACTTTGAATTTGAACACCTGAAGTAGCTCCTTCAATTGTAGATAAAACGTTTGTTACTGCTCTATTTGCAAAATCTTCTGCTTTGATCGAAGCAGCAGAACCTGTATAAGAACTTTTCTTTGCTTTTCCATAGGCAACAACAACCACCTCATCTAAAGCTTTCCCTGAATCTTTCATTTTAACATTTACTGTAGAAGAAGGTCCTACAACAGCTGTAACCTGATCCATCCCAACATAAGAAAAAAGAAGTACATCACCAGTTTTAGCTTTAATAGAGAAACCTCCATCAAAATCTGTTTGTGTACTAACTTTTGTTCCTTTAACAATAACATTAACTCCTGGAATAACTCCTGTATCACCCGAAACGATACCTGTAACAGTCCTCTCTTGAGCATAAGAAAACTGAATAGAAAGCGCTATCAATAGCGAATAGATCCATTGTAATTTTAATTTCATTTTGGTATATATTTGAATTAGTATGCGACAAACATCTTAATTATTTCTTAAAATAACAAGAGCCTTTTTAACAGAACACCAACATTACTTTAATAGCGCATTAACAGTAAAACGCAGTAAATCAACATTTTTTAGCTAAAACCCTATTATATATAACAATACAGCTCTATCTGGAATATATCTAATTTTACAATTTTAACATAATATTAACATTTTAAACTGTAACAAAACCCTTAAAACAGAGTGCGTTTTGTTTAAAATGTAACAATTATCCTAACAAAAAAAATAACAAAAAGGCACATTTCCACACTTAACTAGTTATTTAAGTTCATTATTTGCAATTGAAAGCCCAAAAATTACCCCACTTTCGATTCAATAGTTTTTATTTTTTTTAACATAATAGATGCAGCTGAGAAAAAATACAATTACTACATGATCTGTTTACGAATTAGAGTATATCTTAACTAAAATGAAAGTAATCTTCAATTTAAACAGTATTAAAAAACACGTATCAAAGACAAATTAACATCTTGGTACGAAATACAATTTGTGTTTTGAATTATTTTATCGAACTACACCTTATCCATCTAAATAAAATTCAAAGAAAACATACATATGTTCTACTGATATTGATCAATTTGCCTTTTTAATAAATTTTGAAAAAAAATACAATATTTGCACTTCAAAAAAAGAACTAGATGCTGCAGCTTAATTATTCAGGATTTACATTAGAGACAGGAACAGATGAAGCAGGACGTGGTTGTCTAGCAGGACCTGTTACAGCGGCGGCTATAATTCTTCCAAAAGATTTTGAGAATACAATTTTAAATGACAGTAAACAATTGTCTGAAAAAACGCGTGCACTATTAAAACCAATTATCGAAGAGCAATCGCTCTGTTTTTCAGTAACACATTTATTTCCTGATGAGATTGATGAAATAAATATCTTAAATGCATCAATGAAGGGAATGCAGGAATGCATCTTAAAATTAAGTCAAGTTCCTGAATATATTATTGTAGACGGAAACCGTGCCTTGAATGCAAAACTAGGGCTAAAAAATACGGTTGGAAAACAGTTCTCTCCTGCTGAAATAGAATTGTTAAAATCTATTCCAAACAAAAGTATTGTGAAAGGTGATGCCAAATTTCTAAGTATTGCAGCGGCATCAGTATTAGCAAAAACTTATCGAGATGAATATATGGATCAAATTCACGAAGAATTTCCAATGTATAACTGGAAAAAAAACAAAGGATACCCAACCAAAGAGCATCGAGAAGCAATTAAAAAATACGGAACAACAAAATATCACCGAATGAGTTTCAGACTTTTACCTGATCAATTAACTCTAGAATTTTAAATCATAAAGCAAAAATTGGCTTCATTTGATTTTACAATAAAAACTATCAATTCAAACTATTTATTTTTTTGAATGCAAAATGCGGAGCAATTCTAAAAAGCAGGTATAATAATTTCACCTTCGAAATTCTTATTTCCAACTTATTCTTAGCAAGCCCTTTAAACATTTCTGCAACAGCCTTTTCTGAAGATATAGCAATTTTAGGAGGTTTACCATTATGCCAAGGTGTATTTACAACTGGAAATAACACCTCAATAATCTGTATTGGTTCATTTTTAAGCTGATACCTTAAGACTTGGGTAAAGGAGTGTAAGGCTGATTTTACAGCATTGTAAAAAGTATAAACACCTCTTGGCACATACACCAAACCAGTTGTAATATTTATAACTTTAGAATTTTTATTTTTGATTAAAATAGGATACAACAATTTTATCAAACGAACTGGAGCTTCAAAATTGGTTGAAATTTCATCATTCATTTTTTGCAAAATCAAATCATCTTCTATAAAAGCCGTTCTATGAACAATCGCAGCGTTATTAATCAAGATATTTATCTGAGGGTAAGAAGCCTCAATCCATTTTGCAAACACTTCACATTCATGCTCATTTGCAATATTACAAGGATAAACAATTAGATCGGGCAGTATTCTTTGAGCTTCTTTGAGTTTTTCAACAGAACGTGAACAAGTAATTACTGTATTACCTTGTTTTAAAAACTGTTTACACATTTCAAATCCTATACCTGAACTTCCTCCAGTAATAACGACAGTACTATTCGTGATTTTCATAGCTCAATATTTAAATTAAGCATCAAAAATACCCATCGTCGCAAAACTATGCATTGATCTATGTTAAGTCTTAAATTTTCTTCTAATTCTACTAAGTGATTCAGGTTGAATACCCAAATATGAAGCTATAATTTGCTGCGAAACTCTACTTTCTAAATTTGGAAACTCAGCAACAAAAATTTCATATCGTTTTTCTGCATCCAAAAGCAGTAATTCCCGCTCTCGTTTCTCTTTAACACAAAAAGCTTTTTCTAATATTTGAAGTAAAAAAACACTCCAAAAAGAGTTTTTCTCTTTCATTTCCAGCCATCTCAAATAATCAATTTCTAAAATTTCTGCATTTTCCAAAACTTCTACAGAAAAATGAGAAATACTATTATGAATCATTGCTGAATAGGAACTTATAAAGTTGTTTTCGGTAATGATGCTTTTTGTAAACTCGTTACCATTTTCATTACTATAAACATATCGAAACAATCCTTTTAAAACAAAAGCCATCTTACGCGGAATTTGACCTGCCACAATAAAATAATCTCCTTTATCAATTATTTTATGCTCGCAGATATTCGATAATTCCTCCAGCTCATTTTCAGGAAGTCTTAAACTATCTAAAATTGCCTTTTTATCGATCATATCCATATCTAAAACAGAAAAACCCGTTGAATATAATTTACATAAAAGCAATTATATTCAATAGGTATAAACTAAATATTCAAAAAACTAAAACTAGTTTTAATTCGATTTTTCTGTAATAAATTCAGCTTCAAACAAATGAGCTAAATGTTTATTTATTTTAGACTTCACTTCTTCCTCATCAACTCGTTCAACGCCAAGTTCAACGTTTAAAGAGGTAACACCTTTACCACGAATACCACATGGAATTATATTATCAAAATATCCTAAATCTACATTTACATTTAATGCAAATCCGTGCATGGTAACCCAACGCGAAGCACGAACGCCCATTGCACATATTTTACGGGCAAATGGTGTACCAACACCAAGCCAAACTCCAGTTTCGCCTTCACTCCTGCCCGACTCTAATCCATATTCTGCCAAAGTCAGAATAATTGCTTCTTCTAAGAAACGTAAATATTTATGAATATCTGTAAAGAAGTTTTCTAAATCTAGAATTGGATAACCCACAACTTGCCCCGGTCCGTGATAAGTAATATCTCCTCCGCGGTTAATTTTGTAAAAAGTTGCTCCTTTAGCTTCAAGCTGTTTCTCGTTTAACAACAAGTTTTCTAAATCACCACTTTTGCCTAAAGTATAAACATGCGGATGCTCAACAAACAATAAATAATTGGGAGTTGGCAAATCGAGTTCTTCCCTTCTATTTTTGATTTTTAAATCAACTATAGCTTTAAAAAGCTCTTCCTGATATTCCCACGTCGATTTATAATCTCTGTTTCCTAGATCTTGAAGTTGAATTTTTTTATTCATTTTAATTATTTTTCAAACTCTACTTCAAAGTTGAGTTTGTCAGGATTCTCCATATAATCCGTAAAAGGGTATTGAATTGTAATTGATTTTCGATCGTCACTGAATAATGCATTCGGATTTGATACTTTTTTGATTTTTTTCGGGAAATGATAACTCACAACGTAAGTTGAAGATGCAAACATCATTTTTGACATTCCAGCAGAATCTTTAACCATTTCGGCAACTTTCTTAGGATCTATTATAGCCTTTCTAGTAAACTTTTTAGCATCATATGTATAAGTCAATACACTATTATTGTTCCCAATACCATTGCCTAACGGACTTGCTCCTGCTCCTCCTTCAAGTTTTTGAAGCACATTGGCAGTTTGCAAAATATCCTGCAGTTCATTTACATTTTTAAAATCAGTCGATAAAGTCATTAAAAATTGCTTTTTTTCACTACTCATTTTAGTATGAACAGCAAAACTTTCCAGTTTCTTCAACTCTTTCTGAACTTCTGGAGACAACTTGGCAATACTGTCTTTTTTCTCTTCAAACAATTGCTTGAAAGTAAAACTAGAATCAATATCTTTTTTGGCATCAGCTCCCATTTGACTTCCAATTTGATCGCCAGCCATTTCCATCAAGGCAGAACCATCCATATCTACAGAAAATTTTCCAGTTCCGTTATCATTGATATAAATACTTTCAGTAAAAGTACAACTTGTTAAAAAGGCTAATAAAAAAGAAAAACTTAATAATTTTAATAATTTCATCGTTGTGTAATTTTTTTATCAAATATACGAACTCTATTCAAAAGAATATTACTTTGTAAACCTGCTTTCTAATCTTCGAATATTACCTTAAACCCAATATTCATATTGCTGTTATCCTGCATATTCTCTAAAGGAACATCATAAACAAAACTCTTTCTATCAGCAGCAATTACAGCATTTTTCAAAGAAACCGTTTTTATCTTTTTAGGAAAATGGTATTCCATAGAATATTTACATTCCTTCATCATATCATCCATTTTCTTAGAAAAAGGATCATCTTCCTCTTTTCCCTTTTTCTTTTTAGGCTTCGAAACTGCTTTTTTATTATCCTCTGTACTCGAAATCACTTTAGTAAAACTCTTTCCATCATAAAGAAACGAAGTAGAGTTGTTATCTTCAGATTTTGGTGCTGCACTTAAAGCTCCAAGTCGCTTTTTATCAGAAAGAGCTAATTTTTCCATCGCCTGAGTTGGAGATGCCATTTTCTGAATACTGTTTAAATTAGGAAAATCAAATATCATATTATACTCCATTTGCTTCTGCTCTTCGTTCACCTTTAAGCTGATTTTAAAATTCTCCAAAACCTTAAGCATTTCTTTCTCTGCTGCCGGCAATTTTGCTATACTATCTTTTGCTTTATCAAATAATTCTTTAAAATTAAACGTAGTATCAATAACCTTTTTATCCTTTAAAGAATCCGAACTTTTCATTCCCATTTTATACATTCCCGCCATGTCAAATCCATACGAAAAAGATCCCGAGCCATCTTCATTTATAACCACTTTTTCTTTAATGGTGCAACTTGACATACATAATACTGCAAGGATATAAAACAGTCCTTTTTTCATGATTTTAAATTTTTGGTTAGTAAGCCGCGAAGATACCTTCTTTTGATAATAATTTAAGTTTTATTCTAAAATCACTTCCAAATTTGTCCTATTAGGATTTTGCAGGCAGTCTGAAAGCTGAAATTCTAAACTTAACGATTTTCTATCGGCACTTATAACCGCTTCTTCGTTTGAAATCGATTTTATCTTTCTTGGAAAATAGTAGTTTAAAACATAAGATTGTTTCAATTTATAGTTAGAAAATACATTTTTTTTGCCCTCTACTTCTTTCCTTCTCTCATCAAATTTTTCTTGATCAGTGATTACCAAATTTCTTCTAAATGTAACACCATCAAAACTGTATTTTATTTTATAAAACGGCTGAACTACCGTATAATTTTCTTTTAAACAACTAGCTAAACTAAGGCTTTTATAAACATTAGGAACTTCTTCTATCTTTTTAAAATCACACGAAACAATATTAAAATTCTCCATCTGAATTGGATCCATTTTCACATGCATTTTCACATTAGAATGTTCTTGAAATAATGCCTGATCTGTTTTACTATATCTCACAAAAGTTTCTTGATACTTAGTAATATAATCTTTAAAAACAAATATGGTATCTATAAATTTCTCTGAATCAGAACTATTTCTCCCTAACTGCATAACACTATTTTCATCCCGAAGACTGTAAACTTCAATATTTCCAGTTCCGTCTGGGTTTATTATTATCGTTTCAGTTATAGTGCAGCTTGTAAGCAGAATTAGTAATAAAAAGGCTGATATAAATTTCATTTTTTAGGAGATTCTGAGTTTTTATGAGTCGCTAAGATAACTAGATTCTGATTCAATTTCTTACAAAACTATTTTATTTTAAAACAATACAGAGTCCCCACACCAATCTATACGGGGCAAAAGGGGATTGAAATACAATAAATTGCTGCTGCAAAAATTCTAAAATACGCATTCTAAAATCTACATTCTTTTCTTTATCTTTGCACTCTTAAAAAAAGCACAAAAATGGCATTATCAGAACAAGAAATCATCAGAAGAGAAAAACTTCAAAACTTACGCAGCTTAGGAATCAATCCTTATCCAGCTAATCTTTTTCCTGTAAATCATACTTCGAAGCAAATAAAGGAGTCGTTTGAAGAAGGTAAGAAGGTTATCGTTGCGGGGCGTTTGATGAGTGTTCGTGATCAAGGTAAAGCTTGTTTTGCTGAATTACAGGATAGCGAAGGACGTATTCAATTGTACGTGAATCGTGATGTTTTGTGTGAAGGCGACGATAAAACTTTATACAACCAAGTATTTAAAAAATTAACTGATTTAGGTGACTTTATTGGTATAGAAGGTGAATTGTTTACAACTCAGGTTGGAGCAAAATGTATTCGTGTAAGCGGTTTTACTTTCTTGAGTAAAACATTACGCCCGCTTCCGTTACCAAAAGTTGACGAAGAAGGAAACGTTCACGATGCATTTAATGATGCTGAATTACGTTATAGAATGCGTTATGTGGATTTAACTGTAAATCCACAAGTAAAAGAAACTTTCATCAAACGTACAAAGTTGTTTACAGCAATGCGTGGTTATTTTAACGATGCAGGATATCTTGAAGTTGACACCCCAGTTTTACAGTCAATTCCTGGTGGTGCTTCGGCGAGACCTTTTATAACGCATCATAATTCGCTTGATATTCCGCTTTATATGCGTATTGCGAATGAGTTATACTTAAAAAGATTAATTGTTGGTGGATTTGAAGGTGTTTATGAGTTTTCTAGAAACTTCCGTAACGAAGGAATGGATAGAACGCATAATCCTGAATTTACCGCAATGGAAATATATGTAGCCTACAAAGACTACAACTGGATGATGGAATTTGCTGAAGGCTTATTAGAGCATTGTGCAATTGCCGTAAACGGAACTAGCGAAGTTACTTTTGGCGAACACAAAATCAACTTTAAAGCGCCTTACGCTCGTGTTACGATGACGGATTCTATTAAACATTTTACTGGTTTTGACATTTCTGGAAAAACGGAAGAAGAATTGTTTGAAGCGGCAAGAGGAATGGGAATTGAAGTGGACAAAACAATGGGTAAAGGAAAATTGATTGATGAAATTTTCGGAGCGAAATGCGAAGGAAACTATATTCAGCCAACTTTCATTACTGATTATCCAAAAGAAATGTCTCCGCTTTGTAAAGAGCACCGTGATAATCCAGACTTGACTGAGCGTTTTGAATTAATGGTTTGTGGTAAAGAAATTGCAAATGCTTATTCTGAATTAAACGACCCAATTGACCAAAGAGAGCGTTTTGAAGATCAAATGCGTTTGGCTGCAAAGGGTGATGATGAAGCTAACGGAATTATCGACGAAGATTTCTTAAGAGCACTTGAGTACGGAATGCCTCCAACTTCTGGAATGGGAATTGGAATGGATCGTTTGATTATGTATTTAACAAACAATGCTTCTATTCAAGAAGTTTTATTGTTCCCGCAAATGCGTCCGGAGAAAAAACAATTAATTGAATTATCTGACGAAGAGAAAGCAATTATTCACTTCCTTAAAGAGAACGAAAACAAAATGGATCTTGCACAACTAAAAGTTACAGCTAATTTAAGCGGTAAAAAATGGGATGCAGCTATGAAAAATTTATCAAAACATGGTTTGACTAAAGTTGCCGTTGAAGGTGAATTTAAATTTGTGGAATTGGTAGGATAGATTATTAAAATCCCCATTTTTGAAAATTCTAAATTTCAAAAATGGGTTTTTATAAAATACAAACCCGACAGATTATCTGTCGGGTTTTTTATTTAAATTTACTGACTTAGAAACATTTATGCCAAAAATTAAAAAGTACTTCCTTTATACAATATTCATTTTATTCACAGTTCTTTCTGTTTATGAATTAATTGATTCATTTACAAATCCAGAATTACAATTTTCAGAAGTAATTCTATTCAAAATGAGACTTAAATATCTTAGCGGCATACTTCTCTTTGGAGGTTTAGGCTGCATCTATTATCTTATAACAGAAAATAAAATTGACAAAAGTAAAGACAGCTTTAAAACCAATATTACAATGTTTTTTGGATGCTTAATCTTTGTTTTAAATTGTTTATTTCTGGTTTTATATCCTGAAGAATTTAAAAGAGGGAATCTGGTAATCAAAATGATAATTGGTTACGCTGGAATATTATTTTTCGGAGGCGGTTTACTCATGGCTTTATATAGATTAATCAAAAATCTTTTAAGCGCCAAACAACAGGTTAAAGAACAATAAATAAGAAACTTACAGCCTTATTTTAAAAATTCCAAATTCCAAAATATAACAATATTCAAGCCCGACAGATTTTAAAAATCTGTCGGGTTTTTTATTTTTAAAAAGAATATTTCTCTAATTTTTTAGAATTAACATCCAAAACCTTTGTACTTTCTTTAGGAACATTACCTTTTATAACTTCCTGAACAGATGGATTTGAAGGGTATTTTCCGCCTTTCATTTTTAAAAGATGAAATTTTCCTCCGCTTTCAAATATAAGATCATAAAACTTTTCAGTTGATGAAGTGGTTACGTAAATTGGATAATCGGTTACAGTAAAACGATTGATTACACTTCCATCATTATTTAAAATATATCCTGAACAGCCTCCGCTTCCGCAGAAATAAGAGTTTGAGAAACCCACAAAATATTCGTTTTTCTTATCATTATTCAAATCAAATTCTTGATAATAAAAATAACGATCGTCTTTTGTCATAACTGGAATATCTTTCTTCAACAAAACACCTAATTGTTTCCTAATCAATTCGACTGCTTTATCATCTCTTGGAGGCGCTTCGTTGAGATTTGCAGTTCCTCCCAATGTTTTAGACAAAGTATCCTGCACAATAGTTTTTACTATATTTTTCGATTCTGTTTTATTTTGACATGAATACAATGCCAAAATTGCAATTGCAATTACGATTTTACTTTTCATAGTTTGTTCTTTTAAATTTTATATCTCTATAATCAATTCTAAACAAGCAAAGCTGCCTTATTTTCAATGTCACTCTCAGTCAACAATCCTTTAATATTATTAAAAGTAACCAACGCAATCTGAGTTAAAGCTTCATTGGTAAAAAATGCCTGATGTGCTGTTACCAAAACATTAGGAAAACTCATTAACCTTTGAATAGCATCATCCTGAATAATATCTGCAGATAAATCTCTGAAAAACAATTTTTCTTCCTGTTCGTAAACATCAATTCCTAAATAACCTATTTTACCTTCTTTCAAGCCCTCAATAACCGAAGCAGTTTCAATCAATCCGCCTCGACTTGTATTAATAATCATCACATTATCTTTCATAGACGCAATTGAATCTTTATTAATAACATGCTTTGTTTGAGCATTTAACGGACAATGGAGCGAGATAATATCACTTGATTTAAAGATCGTTTCCAGCGATACAAACGCCACACCGTCCTTTATCATTTCATCATTTGTAATAATATCATAAGCCAGTACTTTACAACCAAAACCTAAAGCTATTTTAGCAAAAGCTTTTCCGATATTTCCAGTTCCAATAATTCCAACCGTTTTTCCAAACAAATCAAAACCTAACAATCCGTTTAGAGAAAAATTTTGTTCGCGAACACGATTGTACGCTTTATGCGTTTTTCTGTTCAATGTTAAAATCATTGCCATTGCATGTTCTGCAACAGCTTGCGGAGAATAAGCAGGAACGCGGCAAACTTTTAAATTATATTTCTTAGCTGCTTCTAAATCGACATTGTTAAAACCTGCACAACGTAATGCAATAATTTTTACTCCTTTTTCTGCCAGCTGCTTAATTACAGTTTCGTTTACTATATCGTTTACAAAAACACAAACAACAGCGGTATTTTCAATTAAAATAACAGTCTGAGGATTAAGCTGCGTTTCAAAAAAATCCAATTCAAAACCAAAATCGGCATTGTATTTATTAAAAAAAGATTTATCGTAAGGCTGTGTTGAAAAAAAGGCGATTTTACTTCCGCTGATTGTAGTAACTAAACTCATAATGAATTGTTCTTGGATTTTAATTTGTTTATACCTTAAAAATACAAAAATAATTCTAGATGCTTCTTTTAAAATAAAGCTTTAAAGTTTTACGTTTCAATTTGTTAAATAAAGCACAATTCTAACTTAGTTAATTAAACCTATTGATTTTAACATTGTCTAATCGATATAAACAATTAAAAAACTTACATCATGAAAAAATTATTTATCGCTGCTTTGCTATTTGTTGGAATAGCAAGCTTTGCACAAGAAGCCGACCAAAAACCTATGCGTGAGCATAAAGAAAGATTAACTCCAGAACAGCGCAGTGAAAAGCAGTTAAAAAAACTAACTTCTGAGTTAAATTTAGATGCCAATCAACAAACACAAGTAAAACAACTTTTAGCGGATCGTAATGCTAAAGCTGAAAAGTTTAAAGAAGTCAGAAAAGACAAAAAAGACAGCAATGTAAAACCCACAGCTGCCGAAAAAGAAGCTTTCAAAAAACAAATGATCGACGAAAAAGAGGCTAATGATGCAAAAATGAAAGCAATTTTGAATGCGGACCAATACAGTAAATGGAAAAACATTCAGAAAGAAAATCAAGATAAGATGAAAAATAAAATGAAAGAACGAAAAGACCAAGAATAAAAAAAGAGGCTCGTAAGCCTCTTTTTATTTGTATAAATCTACACCTTAGGATTTAGAATTAAATCAATTCTTTTAATACAATCTTCATAGTGATATTTTGTTTCTGCATTTGTTCCTAATGCTTTTGCTGCCGTAAGCGATTTTTTTAATGTATTTAATTCTCCACGTACTAAAGCTCTAAGATCAGACTGAGAAACATTATAATAACCCGATGATCTTTCTGTTGGTTTCATCTCTTCTGTCATCAAAGTTCCCATTCTGTCGATATAAGCACGTTGAAGATTTCGACGATAAATGGTAACATTTGCTGCGCTGCCAGCCTCTTTCCAAATTCCTTTTCTCATATATTTAAAGAAATCCAAAGCTTTATAAGTATCAGCACCCAAAATTTCATTATCCATTAATCTTCCAATACGTCCTAAACTTAATAAGTTATTTAGATGTCTAACTTGTAAATTTCTAAACCTTTCAGTATATCCAGCATAATCAGTATTCTTTAAAGTATTTAAATTTACAATCCAAGTTGGAGAAGCAAAAGCATTTGTCTGTAACCAATTCATTGCTTCGATTTGCTTTGCCTTTGGAACAACTTCGTATACATTTCCTGCTTGATTTGGATTTTTAAGGTTTTCGTTCACTCCGCCAACATTTGTTACAACGTGACCTACATAACGGCTCCAAACATCCAATAATTCCTTATATAATTCATCTAAATCTTCATAGTTGTTGGTAACATTACTCGTCCATTCATTTAAATGACTGGCAACAAATTCAAGATTTTTTAATCCGTAAGAACTTGCTTTCATTGAGTTATTTCCAATATCTTCTGTTTGAGAAGAAGGATCGAAAGTACTGCTTTGTTTACCATATTTGTAAATAGGATTTCCAGCTTTATCCAAAATCCATTTGTCTAACGTTGGCGTTTCGTCTTGAGGAGATTTCGAATTTGGAATTACTCTATAACCCCAATTTAAAGCGTAATGATCGTAAGCACCCATTTTACGAATAAAACGAACATTTTTATCTCCAGGTTGCGCAATATAGTTGTATCTCGCATAATCCATTATACTTGCTGCGATACCGTTTTGTTGTGTAAAATCACCATTTCTGTAACTTTCTGTATCAAAAGCACAACTTGCTCCCATATTATGAGGAAAACCTAATGCGTGACCAACCTCGTGAGCAATTACCATTCGCATCATTTCTCCCATTTCTTCATCACTAGTCTGCAATGTTCTAGCTGATGGATTTGCAGCTCCCGTTTCTAACAAATAACGATTCCTGTATGAACGCAAATGATTGTGATACCAGATAACATCACTTTCTATAATTTCTCCAGTTCTAGGGTCAGAAACACTAGGGCCAACAGCATTTCTTGTTGTACTGGCAACATAACGTATTACAGAATAACGAACATCTTCTGGGCTAAAATCAGGATCTTCCTCTTTTGTTGGAGCATCTTTGGCAATAATAGCATTTTTAAAACCAGCAGTTTCAAAAGGTTTTTGCCATTCTTCAATTCCTTGTTTAATATATTTTTTAAGTTTTTCCGGCGTAGCTGGATCCAAATAATATACAATTGGTTTTATTGGCTCAACCAATTCTCCTCTTGCGTAAGCTTCAGGATCTTTTGGCTCTAATCTCCATCTTCTGATATACGTTTTAAGATCCGATTTCAATTCGTTGCTTCCATAATCGTACTGGCTAATGGTAAACCATCCTACACGTGGATCTGCTAATCTAGGTTTCATCGGCACTTCTGGCAGTAAAACCATAGACTGATTCATCTGAATACTAATTGACTCTGTTTCTTCTAACATTGAAGGTTTTGAGGCATTATAAGTCATATCTTGAATCACTTCAATATTCATAGGAAAACTTTTAATCGTATTAATAAAACTTCTTGAATCATCAAGTCCTTTTACCTTATACGTTTCTCTCATTTGACCAGAAATCCCGCTGATTGCTTTTACATCTGTACTGTAAAATTTAGTAACATCGATAACTGTATTTGCAGAATCTTTACTAAAAGCAACAATATCAAAAGCAAATAATGTAGGATCGTAATTATTTGATTTAACAGAAATACTTATCGGTAAAGTATCATTTGCAACAGCATTATATGATTTTGATTTGATTAGAATTTTATCCTGAAAACGCTGCCAAACGATCAACTGTTCATTTGTTTCAGAACCAGCATTTACATAACCTCCTCCAAGATTAGAAGGCAGTTTAGACAATCTGCTTACCAAAAGCATATCTTTGTTTAGATATTTATTTGGGATTTCGAAGTAAAACTTTTTATCTACTTTATGAACCGTAAAAAGACCTTCGTCAGAAACGGCATCTTTGGTAATTACTTTACTGTACTCTTTGATAGAAGAATCAGATTTTTTTTCTGCTGGAGCTCCAGCGCTCTCTTCTTTTTTGGATTTCTTTTTTGTCGATTGGGCAAACTGACTTTCAGGAAATAACATAAAAACTGCCATTGCAGTAAAAATGAAAATTTTCTTCATTTATTATAGGTTTTAATGGTTATTTGTTAAACAAAAATAATTTTTGAATGCAATTATACAAGTCTTTTAGTTGTCATTAACTTTTTATTAACTAAATATAAAATAAAGTTTACAACAATAAAAAAGGTTTGACTTTTTGTAAAGTCAAACCTTTTAAAATAAATAGTTACTATGAATTAAAATGTTTTCGAAACTTTATCAATCGCATTAATTGTAAAATCTAAATCTTCATACGTCAAAGCATCTGTTATAAACCATGTTTCATAAGCTGATGGCGCAATATAAACACCTTCCTGCAATAAACCGTGGAAGAATTTTTTAAACGTTTCGTTATCTCCTTTTGCAGCAGTTTGAAAATCTACAACAGGATTTGCATCAAAATGAACAGAAATCATCGAACCTACTCTATTGATCGTAAAAACAACATTATTTGCTTTTAAAACCCTGTCTATTCCAGCTTCTAAATAAGCAGTTTTTTCTTCTAAACGAGTAAAAATTTCACGATCATTATCTAACGCTTTCAACATTGCATAGCCGGCAGCCATTGCTAACGGGTTTCCAGATAATGTTCCTGCTTGATAAACTGGTCCTAGAGGCGCTAAATAATTCATGATTTCTTCGCGTGCAGCAAAAGCTCCAACTGGCAATCCGCCGCCAATTACTTTTCCGAAAGTTACAATATCAGCATTGATATTATACAATTCCTGAACACCGCCGCGAGCCAAACGGAAACCTGTCATAACTTCATCAAAAATCAGTAAAATTCCGTTTGCTGTACACAATTCTCTTAAACCTTCTAAGAAACCTTTTGCAGGCGGAATACAACCCATATTTCCTGCAACTGCTTCAATTATAATAGCAGCAATCTCACCTTTATTAGCTTCGATTAAAGTTTTTACATTCTCTAGATCATTGTATTTTGCTAACAAAGTATCTTTTGCAGTTCCTTCTGTAACGCCTGGACTGTTTGGCGAACCAAAAGTTACAGCACCACTTCCAGCCTGAATCAAAAACGAATCAGAATGTCCATGATAGCATCCAGCAAATTTGATAATTTTATCCCTCTTTGTAAATCCGCGAGCCAAACGAATTGCGCTCATACAAGCTTCTGTCCCTGAATTTACAAATCTAATTTTGTCAATATTTGGAACCATAGAAACAGCCAAAGCTGCAATTTCTGTTTCCAATTCAGTCGGCATTCCAAATGAAGTTCCCAGTTTTGCTTTTTCGATCACTGCATCAACAACTGGCTGATACGCATGACCTAAAACCATTGGTCCCCAAGAATTAATATAATCTATTAATTTGTTTCCGTCTTCATCATATAAATAAGCACCTTTGGCACTTTTGACAAAAATTGGAGTTCCTCCAACTGCTTTAAACGCTCTTACTGGCGAATTTACACCACCTGGAATTACTTTTTCTGCTTCAGCAAAAAGCTGACTACTTCTTTTATATAACATTATAATATTAGATTTCTGATATTTAGATTATTTGAAACGGACTGAACACTAAAAAACTGCCCACTTAATTACTTAACCTTAAGTCTCTGCCCAATCGAAATTGCATTATCAGTCAGATTATTTTTTCTTTTTAAATCTTCAACCAATAAATTGAATTTCTTTGAAATTGAATATAGCGTATCTCCTTTTTGAACCTCATACAAATTCGGATCGTATTGACTCATATTGATTTTTGGATCAGAAGCTGCATCATAAGATGACTTTTTTGGCGGATTCGAGGTATTTATTGGCACATAGTTTCTTCCTGTAACCTGACAATCATATTGATGTAGATTATAGCGCTCAATATAACTGATTAACTTGTCTGGATATTTCGGATCTGTTGCGTAGCCACAAGCTCTAAGTCCTTTTGCCCAAGCTTTGTAATCGTCTTTTTCATAAGTAAACAAAGACTCATATCTCTTTTTCCCAACCAAAAATAAAGCATGATCTCTATAAGATTCTGCCGGTTCTGGATATTTTCTAAAACATTCCTGAGCCGAATCATCATCGTGACGAACACTTTCGCCCAGCCAATCTTTATGGCATTTAATTCCGAAATGATTATTAGCCTCAAGTGCCAGATCACCTTTTCCCGCACCTGATTCTAAAATTCCCTGCGCCAAAATTATACTAGCCGGAATTCCGTATGTTTTCATGTTTCCAATTGCAATATCTTTATACTGCAAAACATAATTATTAATTAAATCATTGGTTACAACTGTTTTTGAAGTAGAATGAATAACCTCAGTTGTATTATTTGTAGAAGGATAATTTTTACCTATTGGTTTAACAGGAGTAGTTTTTTTAGTCGTCGCTACTCGCGGTTTCTGAACCGCAGCTGCTTTTTTTGTTGTAGCAATAACTGGTTTACTAGAAGAACAGCTTGCCAAAACCAATATCGTAAATAGCAGTACAATTTTTTTAATCATTCGTTTTAAGTATTGGTAATTTTTTCTGCATCAACTTCATATTCATTCCATCAACTCCCTGTAATCCACCTGTGTGAATAAGTAAAATTTTTGAATGTGCAGGAAAATATTTTTTGCCTATTAAATCTATAACGCCAAAAACCATTTTTCCTGTATAAATTGGATCTAGGGGCACTTTTGTTTTTTCAAAAAATGCATTTATAAATTCGATTAATTCTAAATTTATCTTGCCATAACCTCCAAAATGATAGTCAGAAATTAAATTCCAGTTATCTTGTTTGGCAAAAATACGAATTTCATCTTGTAAAAAGTCACCTTTTAACGCTGGAAAGCCCAAAATTTTCTGATTTTCCGCTGAACTATTTATTAATCCCGAAATAGTTCCTCCAGTTCCAACAGCACAGCAAACATAATTAAAAGCAACATCTTCTTGTGTTAAAATTTCTTCACAGCCTTTTACAGCGAGTTCATTTGTGCCGCCTTCAGGCACTAAATAAAAATCACCAAATTTGTTTTTTAATTGCTCGATAAACGTATTTTCACTCTTAAGGCGATAATCTTCTCGCGAAACAAACTCAAACTGCATTCCGTTTTCCTGAGCAAATTTCAAAGTTGGATTTTCTTCAATTTTATCTCCAAGCTCATCGCCGCGAATAATTCCAATAGTTTTAAAACCCTGCTCTTTTCCTGCATACGCCACCGCAGCAATATGATTAGAAAATGCACCGCCAAAAGTCAATAAAGTACTATGATTCTTGGCTTTCGCCTGAATTAAATTGTATTTTAATTTCCTAAATTTATTCCCCGAAACAAACGGATGAATTAAATCTTCTCGCTTTATAGTCAAAGAAATATCATCTGGAAAACTAATATTAATAGACTGATTGAAAACTGGATTCATTTTAATTTGATATAATTTAAAAACCGAAAAAAAGATCTGTTTTTTAAATAATTTAAGTTCGTTTCATTATGGTAAGCTTCTCTTTCAAAACTAATATTTCGATATGCCAGATCTTTATTTTTATACTGAATTAAGCGAAATAGAAATTCGAAAGCGTACCAAATGAAAAACGGAATTATTAAAAATTCTAACTGCTGTCTTAAATGAATTTTTTCATGATTAATAAAAACGCCATTTGATTTATCAAAATCATATTTCATCAAAACAAACGGAAATACAGCCATTCCGCGATATCCTTTTGGAATTAAATATTTGCTAACAATCAGAAACATTGGCTATAAAATTTATAAATTTGTAGCTATAAAATTGTTCATTTTCATTAAAATCATAATCAATTATTTCTATTTTTGATTTTAATATTTATTAAAACTGAACGCGAAGCAGATTTATGAAAGAGCAAAGTAATGAAAATAAATTAATCGAAGGTGAAGATTTTTACTATACACCCGAAGGTTACAAATGCTTTACGGAAAAACATCATTTAAAACGTGGTTATTGCTGCAAAAGCGGCTGCCGTCATTGTCCGTACGGCTTTGATAAACGAACTGGAGAAATCAGAAAAAAAGCAAATTAGTTAATATGGCAATTTGAAAATTAGATAATTAATATAAATTCCAATTTTTGAAATTCCAAATTCCAATCTAAAATCAATAATCTAAAATATTATATGGATATCCATTCAAGAAAATTCAGGATTAAGATCCACAAATCCTATCATAGGTCGGATATCCGTTATCCTTAGTTTTTTTAATTAGAAAATGTACCGATGAGTCAATTTGAGAATGAGAATTATTTCAGATCGAATTTACATCGACAGGTATTTCGCTCCTATGGAGCTTTTACCAACTGACCATATTGTTTTCTACAAATATTTCGTCTTTCCAAAGCTTAATACAGCTCCGTTAGGAGCGAAATATTTATAGAAATAAAATTTATCGGTCAGAATTTAGCCCCAGCGGGGCGACATAATCTAAAGAACAAAAAATTAATCTGTTGTTAATCTAACAAAAGTACCTTAGCGTCTTAGAACCTTAGCAACTCAGCACCTTAAAAGAAAATGACTTTCAAAGAACAAATACAGCAAGGAATTCCCTCAATATTACCTCCAAAAGCAACATATGATCCAGCTATTAATCACGCTCCAAAAAGAAAAGAAATTCTTTCGGCAGAAGAGAAAAAACTGGCTTTAAAAAATGCTTTGCGTTATTTTGAACCCAAACATCATGCTGAACTAATTCCTGAATTTTCGGAAGAACTAGAAAAATACGGACGTATTTATATGTATCGTCTTCGTCCAGATTATAGAATGTACGCAAGACCAATTAACGAGTATCCAGGAAAATCATTGCAGGCAAAAGCAATTATGCACATGATTCAGAATAATCTGGATTATGCTGTTGCACAGCATCCGCACGAATTGATTACCTATGGTGGAAATGGAGCTGTTTTTCAGAACTGGGCACAGTATTTATTGACGATGCAATATTTATCTGAAATGACAGATGAGCAGACTTTAACAATGTATTCTGGACATCCGATGGGATTATTCCCTTCGCATAAAGAAGCGCCGAGAGTTGTGGTTACAAACGGAATGGTTATCCCAAATTATTCTAAACCTGACGATTGGGAAAAAATGAATGCGCTTGGCGTTTCACAATATGGACAAATGACGGCAGGAAGTTATATGTACATCGGACCGCAGGGAATTGTGCACGGAACTACGATTACAGTTTTAAACGGCTTTAGAAAAATAAAACAAAATCCCGAAGGAAGTTTATTTGTAACTTCTGGTCTTGGCGGAATGTCTGGTGCTCAGCCAAAAGCTGGAAATATTGCAGGTTGTATTACGGTTTGTGCCGAAGTAAATCCAAAAATCACTAAAATTCGCCATGAGCAAGGATGGATTAATGAAGTAGTAACTTCTACAGATGAATTGGTTGCGAGAGTAGCTTTGGCGAAAGCCAATAAAGAGACAGTTTCAATTGCTTATCTAGGAAATGTTGTTGACGTTTGGGAACGTTTTGATCAAGAAAACATCAAAATTGATTTAGGTTCAGATCAAACTTCACTTCATAATCCTTGGGCTGGTGGTTATTATCCGGTTGGAATTTCTTTTGAAGAGGCAAATGATTTGATGGCCAACAATCCAGAATTATTCAAAGAAAAAGTTCAGGAAACATTGCGTCGTCATGCTGCCGCGATTAATAAACATACGGCAAAAGGAACGTACTTTTTTGATTACGGAAATGCTTTTTTACTTGAGGCTTCACGCGCTGGCGCAGATGTAATGGCAGAAAATAATATCGATTTCAAATATCCTAGTTACGTTCAGGATATTATGGGGCCAATGTGTTTTGATTACGGATTTGGTCCTTTTAGATGGGTTTGTACCTCAGGAAAACCAGAAGATTTGCAAAAAACAGATGCAATTGCAAGTCAAGTTTTAGAGGAAATGGCAAAAACAGCTCCAAATGAAATTCAGCAGCAAATGCAGGATAACATAAAATGGATAAAGGGCGCTCAGGAAAACAAACTTGTTGTAGGCTCTCAAGCTCGAATTCTTTACGCTGATGCTGAAGGAAGAATTAAAATCGCCGAAGCTTTTAATCAGGCGATTGCAAAAGGCGAAATTGGTACTGTTGTTTTAGGACGCGATCATCACGACGTTTCTGGAACCGATTCTCCTTATAGAGAAACGTCAAACATTTATGATGGATCACGCTTTACAGCCGATATGGCGATTCATAATGTGATTGGCGACAGCTTTAGAGGTGCAACTTGGGTATCTATTCATAATGGCGGCGGAGTTGGCTGGGGAGAGGTTATAAACGGCGGTTTTGGTATGGTTCTTGATGGTTCTAAGGAGGCTTCAAAACGTTTAGCATCAATGCTTTTTTGGGATGTTAATAACGGAATTTCAAGACGAAGCTGGGCTCGAAATGATGAAGCAATTTTTGCCATAAAAAGAGCTATGCAAGTAGAGCCATTATTAAAAGTAACTTTGCCTAATATTGTTGACGAAAGTCTGCTTTAATTAAAAAGATGTTTATTATTTAATAAAATGTCATCCTGAGCGAAATCGAAGGCTTATAACAACAAAAAATCTTCTATTTCGCTTAGCCTGATAAATACAAAAGAGAACATTAAATTTTTTATAACTATGAAAACATTCAAATTAGTTCCGATTTTTCTGCTAATGATCTTATCGTCATGCAGCAGTGTTACTGTATATTCTGATTACGACAAAAGTGTCGATTTTGCGCCTTATAAAACGTATGCTTTCTTTAAACCTGGAATTGATAAAGTCGAAATTTCTGATTTGGATAAAAGACGTATTCTTCGCGCAATCGATCAACAAATGCAAGCAAAAGGATTTACAAAAAGTGATAATCCAGACTTATTGGTAAATATTTTTACCAAATCCAGAGAGCAGGTTGATGTAAATCAATTTAGCGCCGGATGGGGTTATGGCTGGGGATGGGGATGGAATCCTTATATGATGTACGGCGGAAACCAAACTACTGTTTCTACTTCTACTGAAGGAACTTTATACATCGACCTAATTGATGCAAAAAAGAAAGAAATGATCTGGCAAGGTGAGGGAATTGGTGTTTTAACTAGAAACATCGATAAAAAAGATGAGCGAATTGCAGAATTTGTAGGCAAAATTTTAGCTCAATATCCTCCTGTAAAAAAATAATTATTTACTTTTGCTATTCAATTAATATAAAAAATGACAAACTTTAACAACATTATTATCGCTATTATCAGCATTATTGCAATTCAGCAATAATGGCGAGGTGTTATATAAGTATGTAAAATATAATTTATAAGAACCTCCCACATCGGGAGGTTTTTTATTTTAAAAATGATTTAAAATAGCCACGAATTACACAAATTTTCACGAATTACTTTTTCTCTTAGAGGATAAAATTAGTGTCAATTCATGTAATTCGTGGCAAAAAACAAAACAACATGAGTTTATTTAACGAAGTACTTAACGCAAAAAAACAGCTCGAAAATGTAGTTGCGGCAACGCCTTTAACCCAAAATTTAAATCTTTCAGACGAATTTAAATCGACTATTTTACTAAAAAGAGAAGATTTACAAATCGTACGTTCTTATAAGATTAGAGGTGCTTACAATAAGATTTCTTCATTAACTGAAAAAGAAAAAGTAAACGGAATTGTTTGTGCCAGTGCGGGAAATCATGCTCAAGGTGTGGCTTATTCTTGTAATCTGCTGCAAATAAAAGGCAAAATTTATATGCCAAAAACCACGCCAAAGCAAAAAGTAAAACAAGTGCAGTTGTTCGGGAAATCGTTTGTAGAAATTGTTTTAACCGGAGATACTTTTGATGATGCTTATGCTTCGGCAACGGCAGATGCTATCAAGAACCACAAAACATTTATCCATCCTTTTGATGATGAAAAAGTAATTGCCGGACAGGGAACTGTAGGTTTAGAAATTCTCGAAAGTTATATAGAACCTATAGATTATGTTTTTGTACCCATTGGCGGCGGCGGACTGGCTTCTGGATTGTCTGAAGTTTTTAAACATTTAAGCCCAAATACTAAAATCATTGGCGTTGAACCAAAAGGCGCTCCTTCGATGAAAACTTCTATTGAAGAAAATAAAAATACTGCCTTAAAAACAATAGATAAATTTGTCGATGGCGCTGCTGTAAAACAAGTTGGCGATAAAACTTTTGAAATCTGTCGTTATAATCTTGAAGATATTATTCTCGTTCCAGAAGGAAAAGTATGCACAACCATTTTACGTTTATACAATGAAGAAGCGATGGTTGTAGAACCTGCGGGTGCATTAACAATTGCTGCGCTGGATTTTTATAAAGATAAAATAAAAGGAAAAACGGTGGTTTGCGTTGTCAGCGGAAGCAATAATGACATTGAAAGAACTGCCGAAATAAAAGAGCGCTCACTGCTTTATGAAGGTTTAATGCATTATTTCATGATTCAATTTCCACAGCGTCCGGGAGCTTTAAAGGAGTTTGTAAACAACATTTTAGGTCCGGATGATGATATTACTTATTTTCAATTTGCTAAGAAAAACAGCCGAGAAGTAGGGTCTGTTGTCGTTGGTTTAGAGTTGAAAAACAAAAAAGATATTATGGCTATCAAAATGAAAATGACGCAATATGGGTTTGAATTTCAATATTTAAACGACAATCAGGATTTGTTTACGCAGCTAATTGGGTAATTATTTCCTGCCTGATAAATATCAGCAAATAAAGAAGAAGTTATAACGTATTTTTGCAAATCAATTTTATTTAGAAAAACATGGAAACGCTTAAAGACATTTCAAACATAGAAGACATAAAACAAATGGTTAAGAGCTTTTATGATAATGTTAGAAAAGACGATCTTATTGGTCCAATTTTCAATGATAAACTGCAAGATCGCTGGGAACCGCATTTGCAAAAAATGTACGGTTTTTGGCAGACTATATTATTTGATGTTCGTGCTTACTCAGGCACGCCATTTCCGCCTCACAAGCAATTACCTGTAGATAGAACTCATTTTGACCGTTGGATTCAAATTTTCAATACTACAATCGATGCGCAGTTTGCTGGAGAAATTACCGAAGAAGCTAAAATGCGTGCAACAAACATGGCTTATATGTTTAATCATAAAATTGAACATTTTAGAAATGTTGAAAATGAACTAAAAAATGCAATTAATAAATCTTAAAAGAGCAATATTTTAATACAATCGCAATAGTACTTTATTACTTAAACTCAATTTAATTTAGGTAATAATTACAATATGCGCCTAATCTGTAAACTTCCTTTAAAATCTACAAAAACGCAATAAAGGGCATTTTCGAACAAAACTTTTGTGATTATTATCACAAAAAAGGTGGTTTAAATTCGTAATTTTACATTTTAACCTAGAACGTTTTCGAAATGAATCCAAATATAGAAACCAATCCGCTTTTAGAGAGATTGCCAAAACATTTAAAGCAATTTATTAAACCTCAAGATTATAGTGATTACACTCCAATTAATCAAGCGGTTTGGAGATACGTTATGCGCAAAAATGTAGATTATCTTTCAAAAGTAGCGCATCATTCGTATTTAGAAGGTTTACGCAAAACAGGAATCGAAATAGATTCTATTCCCAGTATGTATGGAATGAACCGAATTCTAACTGAAATTGGCTGGGCTGCTGTTGCTGTTGACGGATTTATTCCGCCAAATGCATTTATGGAATTTCAGGCATACAATGTTTTAGTTATTGCATCGGATATTCGACAATTAGAACATATTGAATATACTCCTGCTCCAGACATTATTCACGAAGGTGCAGGTCACGCTCCTATTATTGCCAATCCAGAATACGCAGAATATCTAAGACGTTTTGGCGAAATTGGATGTAAAGCGATTTCATCTCATAAGGATTACCAAATGTATGAAGCGATTCGTTTGCTTTCTATTTTGAAAGAAGCTGAAGATACGCCGCAGGAAAAAATTGACGAGGCTGAAAAAGCGGTTGCCGATTTGCAAAACGATATGGGCGAATTGTCTGAAATGGCTCAAATTCGAAACTTGCATTGGTGGACGGTTGAATATGGTTTGATTGGAACTGTCGAAGACCCAAAAATTTACGGTGCAGGATTACTTTCGTCAATTGGAGAAAGTGCTTGGTGCATGACAGATAATGTAAAGAAAATCCCTTATGATATTTCGGCTGCAAATCAAAATTTTGATATTACGCAGCTACAGCCGCAGCTTTATGTAACACCTACTTTTTCTTATTTAAGCTTAATTCTGGAAGAGTTTGCTAATAAAATGGCATTGCGAACTGGAGGTCTTTCTGGAATTAAAAAACTGATTCAGTCAAATGCTTTAGGAACAATTGAGTTAAGTACTGGTTTACAAATTTCAGGAGTTTTTACCAATGTTCTTGAAGATGAAGGAAAACCGGTTTACATACAAACGACTGGAAAAACAGCTTTAGCTTACCGCGAAAAAGAATTAGTCGGCCACGGAACTTTAACACATCCACATGGTTTTGGAAGTCCGATTGGAAAACTAAAAGGCTTTAATCTTGCCATTGAAGATATGAGCCCGAAAGATTTACAAGCTTACAGTATTGTAGAAAACGAAACGGTAAAACTGGAATTTGAGGGTAATATTATTGTTGAAGGTGAAATTATTACAGGATCTAGAAACTTACACGGAGAAATTATTCTGATTAGCTTTAGAAATTGTACTGTAACGCATGGCGAAACTATTTTGTTTCAGCCAGATTGGGGAAATTACGATATGGCAATTGGTAAAAAAGTCGTTTCGGCATTTTCTGGTCCTGCAGATGTAAATAGCTTTGACTTAATCAATATAGTACCAACAACGAAAACTATTAAAGCAAAACATTCTGAAGAACGTGATGATTTAGAAGGTTTATATGCTAAAGTAAGAGATCTTAGAAAAAATAAAGATTCTAAAAAAGAGCTGAAATCTGTTTTTGAAAATCTAAAAAACAATCATTCAAATGATTGGCTGTTGTCTGTTGAAATTACAGAACTTTTGAAAGATTCTGAAGAAAAACAACTTTTGCAAGAAGTATTGGTTTATTTGGATCAATTGAAAGTAAAACGTCCTGAAATTGCACATTTAATTACTGGAGGATTGGATTTGATTTTTGATAAAGAAACTGTTTAAGTTTTAAGGCACAAAGTTTTTCTTCATCAAATTGCAAGAATTGCCTCCTGCTTTAGCTGGAGGAAAAAATAAAGCAAAAATCAAAAGGCTTTAGCCAAATCTTATATTTTGGCTAAAGCCTTTTTCAATTTCTTGATGAATACCTCCAGCTAAAGCAGGAGACAATTCAAAAAATCATTTTAATCCTTTTGAGCGGCAAAAAAACCTCTGTTTCTTTGAACCTTTGCCTCTTTGAACCTCAAAAACTACAATTTCAAATCCTCATTTAAATCTGCATCAGATTCAATCGTTTTGCCATTGTATTGCAATTTCCAACCCATTGAATTAGTTAGGATTAAAATTTTAGACAACTCGCTTATTAAACGGTTTTGTGCATTACTTTTCAATGAAGATTTTTCGATTTTCTTGGCTAGATTCGCTTTTACCGATTTATTGATTTTATTATAATCATCACCCGTAAACGGATTCAGCTTGCTTTGTTCAACATCGTAAAACTGAATATCCGGATTTATAGTAATCTCTTCTTTTGGAATATTTAAAATCGTGATGGTTTTATTTTTTTCATCGATGTCGTATTTCATTTTATGCAAATCATATGCAACAGTAACATTTGCATTTACCACAATAAGTGCTTTTTTCTCAAATGAAATCATATCCATCAAATACTTCTGCTGGTTTTTATAAGTTATTACTTCAGAGAAATGCCCTTCGGTAACAACCAATTTTCCAACATTAAGTATTTTCTCTTGAATTAAATTGGTATTATAATCGATTGTTGAATCGTCATCTTTTTTGAACTCGCAATATTTAAAAGCCAAAACGATGACTAAAATAATAACACCAACGCCAATAATTCTTTTTACTAAGTTTTGCATTCTGATAAAATGTTTAGACGAATTTACTTCTTTTTTTAGTTTTTTTCGCCACGAATTTCACTAATTACACTAATTTTTCAGTATGATCTTTTTAAAATTGAGGAATAAAAACAAAGTATAGAATTAGCGAAAATTCGTGAAATTCGTAGCGAAAAAAAGCAACTAAAAAATAAAACAAAAATCCTTTAAAATGGATACCCAATAGCGATATTCAAAATCAGATTATCTTTTCGCCATGTACTGCTTCCAAAATTAATATCATCAATAACCCAGCGTTGTCCGTCTGGTAATGCCGGATTTCGAAGTGGAAAAGCCAAATCTGTTCTTAGAATCAGGAACGATAAATCAAAGCGTAATCCCGCTCCAGCGCCTATTGCAATTTGTTTCATAAAATCTTTCGAAATCTCGGCTCCAGGTTTATTTGGGTCGGCGTTTAAAAGCCAAATATTTCCAGCATCTAAAAACACTGCACCTCTCACAATACTAAAAAGCTTTGCCCTGTATTCGGTATTAAACTCCAACTTTATATCTGCAGATTGATCTGGTGTATAATTATCGTTTGTTGTTGGCGGAATCACATAACTTCCCGGCCCTAAAGTTCTTGCTCTGAAGGCACGAATACTATTTGTTCCTCCAACTACAAATTGCTTTGAAGCAGGCAGTGTATTCGAATTTCCATAAGCAAATCCAGCGCCTACTATAAGTCTGCTTGCTAATTCGCTTTCTTTTCCTAATTTTAAATAATGTCTAAAATCTGATCTAATTTTTACATACTGACTAAATGGAACGTCGAGTATTTTTATTGTGTCATTTTTCTTGATATTAGCTCCTGTAACTAAACCGGTAAGATTTCCAGCTAAATCTATTTCGCCATTAAAATAGATCGTATTTTTTCGACGTTTCTGCATCGTATTAGTATACGTATAACTGTAAGTTGGACCAAAAATTAACTGTTTTTCAATTACTTTCCCCAATGCTGCATCTTCTTCAATATCTTCTAAATATTCTGGCGTAACATGATTTGGACTTACATAAGTTATGTCTATAACATTTAATTGATGCTCTTTACGAATGTTTTCTTTCCATAAATAACCAAATGATGTATTAAAAGAATTCAAAGCATACAACTGCGTTCTTTTTTGATATTCATATCGCACTGTAGCTTTAGTTCGTGGCACAAATTCGCTGTTTCCTTCAATATTAAAAGGAGTTACAAATCTTGGCCAAGTCAAACTTGTTTCGGCTCCAAGCTTATAAATATTTTTACCTTTATTTACGCCGCCAAGCTGAAAATCGGCTCCGCCAAAAATAGACGCTGTCAGCAATTCGGCACCTTTAAGTAAATTTCGGTTATTCCAATTCAAGTTAATCTCTGTTCCTGTATAACTGGCTGAATTTGTTTTTCCTAAAACTTCAACCCGTATAAACTTTTTAGGCAGAAGCGTTAAATAGTAATAAGAATCTAAAGCATTTTTTATGCTGTCTGAAGGTTTGAATTCATTTTTAACAAAACTAAAAGTTCCCAGATTCACAAAGCGATTCAAAGTAAGATTATGATCTTTCCGATTATATAAATCTCCTTTTTTAAAATATATTGTTCTGTCAAAAACCCTTGGTTTAAAAGTCTCTGTCGTGTCAATAATTGTAAAATCCTTATATTGTGTAATATTCTTTTTTCTATAAACTGCACTGTCGTTTGTTAAAGAATAATTTGGGTAAACAAATATGTTATTAATTTTATATGCGGTTAATGCTTTAGGCGGCGTATCAGGTTTTATTATTATTTTGATTTTTACCTCGTGATCGCCTTTACTGCTGTCTACTCTAGCTAAAAGATAATCCGGATTAAAATAAAAATAACCTTTCTCTTTTAGTCTGGCATCAATACGTTCACGTTCTGCTTTTATAACGTCTAAGTCGTATGGTTTTCCTACTTTCAATAAACTTCTTCGGCTTGATCTTCCAATTATTCTGGACATTGCCAGAGAATCATCAGGAAAAGTTACACTTTTTATTATATACTGTTTTTTTGGTATAACGGTATATTCTGCTGTAACACGTTTACTTCTAACGGTAGAATCTGCACTTACCTGCGTTTTAAAATAACCTCGATTTTCAGTAAAATTTCGTAAAACTGCGGCATTATAATCTAAATCGACTTTGCTAAAAAGTACGGGCGCCTCGCCTACTTTATTTCGCAGCCAATATCTAGTTCCTTTTTGTTTTTTAGGTTCACCGGCAAGATTATAAATCAGTAATTTAGGGCGTAATCCAAAAATCTGTTTATTAGGTTTTGGGCGCAATAACCCTTCTAATTCTGTTTCAAGTGCTTTTCTATCTTTCTTTTTCATGATCGAATCTTTCACCGTAACAGATGCTCCTGTATAAAGTAAATCGCCATCTGGCAGATATTTTGTATTACTGCAGCTTAAAACAAAAAAAAGGCTGAACAGTACAAAATACTTTACATATCTATTTTCTATATGATTATGTTTTTTGCTCATTACCTTTTATTTGATTTTCTTTTAGCTCTTGCTCTTCTTTCTCTTTCTGTTTTCTTTTTTCTTTGCGGATTTTCTCTTCCTTTATCATTTGCTTTTCTTGTTCTGAACGATGAAAAAGCTCTCTAAATTTATTATAACTCATCGTAATAATAAAAGCAACCCCAGTTTCTACAACCTGACCTTCTACTGCAACTTGGTATTGATTTTTTCTATAAGCACGAACCATATATCGGCCGTCTTTTGTAATTTGATAATCTAAGGCAACATCGCCGGCAATATTGGTGCTTTCTTCGTTTGCACGTTCTGCGCCTTCAACGCCAAAACTGCTTCCAACAGTTACTTTCAAACGATCATCAAGGAGTTTTTTAGAAACTGCAACATTCAAATCGGTTCTATTTTGCATGGTTCCAGAAGTGTAATCTTCAGATGATTCTAAATCAAAATTAATTTCAAATCCTGTAATTAATTCACCTGCCAGATTATTTAATTGCTGCGAAAGAATTTTACTCACACTTTGTCTTGCCAAAGATTCTGCACTTGTACCTCCACTCTCGCTCGCAAACGGATTTTGCCCAACAAATCGATTCAATAATAAAAGTGCAAAAACCTGTTTATTTAATTCTGCTGGATCTTGTTCTAATTGCTTCAGTTTTGCTTTTGTTTTCGTTACAACATCAGAAGAAACATCGTAATTACCATCTGGTAGATTAATTCCAAAAGAAATATCCGGTTTCATTAATTCTCCATTCATTTTCAACAACGTCTGAAAAGGAAGTTTTTGCTTATAAGTATTTCTTGAAGCAGTATCATCAGTCGAAAGCTGATCTCCTACTAAATCAATTGGCGCAGCATTTACTTTATAAATTGCTGTAATATTTAAATTTGCCATTGTAGGCTCACCATTCCAAGTGATGTAACTTCCTTTTTGAATATCGAATTTCCTTTTAATTCCGTTAAAATTCATTTCATACGCGCCATCCGAAAATTCATATTTCCCTGTCAAAGTTGTTTTTCCTGACTGGTCAATTCCACCGACTAATTCTGCCTCACCTTTTAATTTTAAATAATCTCCATTTGCTTTATCAATCAGCAAAGTTAGTTCTGCTTCTTTATCAATTGAAATCGCAACATTTACATCCATTCCTTTTACTTGCGATTGATCCAGTTTATTTTGCAAATCGACAGTTTGTTTTAAATACATATTATCTTCATCAACAAACTCTACAATTCCTTCACGATCGGCTATCGAAGGATCTGACTGCGGCATTACAACCGTAAATTTAGTTTCTTTATTGATTTTGATTGTTCCGCCAACCACAGGACTTTCAAGATTTCCTTTGATAGTAAGTTTGGTGTCTAAAAATAAATCTCCATAGAATAAATCATTATCAACTTCTTTAGAATGTATTGCTCTAAAATCGTCTGCAGTAACAGCCAAATCAAAATTATAATCTCTAAAATCTGTTGATTTTATAGTTCCGTTTACCTCTAATTCATTTTCATTTTCATCAGAAAGAGAGAATTTATCAAATGAAATGGTTTCGTTATTAAAAGCAATTGTTTCATTTCCTGTTTTAAAATAAGAGTTTAACTGCGTTACTCTAAAACCGGCATCATTAAAATTAAGTTCTCCGTTTATTTTTGGAGCAGCTGCGTTTCCTATGATTTTAAAATTACCCGATAAGTATCCTGTTCCCTCAGTAATGTTTCCCATACTAAAACCTTGAATACTTTTAATATTTAGTTTATTTATGGCAACGTCAAAATCAAAATTTCCTGCATCAATTGTGTAGGTTCCATTCAAATTAACATCATTCCCTTCATCACTCAAAGTCACATTTGCAGCTAGAAGATTTGCTGCTTTATTGTCTACTTTTACTTCTAAATCTCCTACTTTTTCACCTTTAAAAGTAAAATCATCAATTTTTAAATTTGAAGTAAAAATTGGGTTCGTCATTATATTTTCAACTAAAGCAGAACCGTTAATCAAACCTTGCATCAACAGCTCGTCTTTTTTAACCATATTCATAATGGTTTCGATTTTGAAGTTCACAAAATCAACTTGAAGCGGCGCATTATCTTGTATTCCCTGAGATTGAACTTTTAATTCATTTCCGTTATTATCCAAATAGAATTTATTAACATACAAACGCTTGCCTCCAAATTCAATCGCATTCTCTGAATCGATATTCCATTTATCATAATTTAGAATAAAGTTCTCAGCATCTATTTTAAATATGTTCTTCGAATCTTCTGCCTTAAATTCTCCTGCAATAAAATACTGTTGTTTATCTTTTGCATCTTTCACTTCAAGTGCATAATTCAGTATATTATTTTCAACTTTTCCAGACAAACTGGTGAATGGAATTTTTAGCGAACCGCTTTCAATTGTTGCAATTGAAACTGAATATTCTAAAGCATTTTCTTTAGCTTCGATATTAATTTTTCCGTCAGCTATTGTATTTTCAGCATATACAATTCTCGGAATTGTTCCTTTTACTTCTAAAGAATCGGTTATGTTATTATATTTTCCAGAGATTTTAATAGGTTCTAAACTCGTAAGTTTTGGAATCAGTTTAAACAAAATTGGATCATTATTTACGGTTAAGGTAAAAGCTAATCTTTGTTCATCAGATTCTCCGTTTACTTTAGGTTTTTTTAAATCGATATATTTTGACAATGATTTTTTAATGGCTGCTGTCAAAGTTGTCAATTTGTATTTTCCATCTACTTCTGCTTTTAAAAACTGAGAAGATATTTTAATATTATTTCTAGTATTATCTGAAAAAGCAATTACACGCACTGAATCTAAAACAATTGGCTCAGCATCCTGTAAAATCTGAATATTCGAAAGAAACACTTTTCCGTTCAAAAAATCTGGATTGCTATTCGTGATATCTGCGTCGACATTTCCGCGCAGTTTCATTGGCCCTGCATGCAGATTCAATTTTTCTAAATCGGCAATGTCAAGATTTAATTTAAGTTTTACGGTTGGAAATTTATCTTTCGTATCACCGCTTGCTGTTAAATTAAAATTCAAATTAGGGTCTTGCATTCCTGATTTTACGGAGAAAGAGCCATTTGCAATATTTCCTTTTAACGCTAAATCTCGATAAGTATAACGATTAAAAACCGCTTTCTTAACCAATCCGTCAATTGCTGCATTTGCTGTTTTCGGATCTAGGCCGTTTCCTTTTACTTTAGCTTTAAGCGTAATTTTTCCGATGGAGTCATTTTTAATCAATCTGCCTAAATCAAAATCAAGCAAATAAACAGTCGCATCGTATTTCTCTCTTTTTTTAATGCGTTGATCAAATAAAGCATCCACTTTTGCATTTCCAAAACTGCTGTTTAAAGTCAGATTGGTTTTAAAATTCTGAGCCGAACCTTTAAACTTTCCGCTTAGATTGAGCTGAGACGGCAATTGAATGTTTTTGGGAATTGTTCCTGCGGGTACAAACGAATTAATATCTTTTGAAGTGCTCGACAGTTTTTTAATATCTAAATCATAATATGCTTTTTGCGCGTCAGGAAGTCCCGTAATTTTTCCCAAAAGAGAAACTTTTGTAGTTCCAATTCCGCTCATTTCAAACTTCGGAATATTTAAGTCTTTTACCTTTCCGCTCACGCGGCTGTTTACATATAAAACTGCATTTGGATTGCTTTTAAAAGGATTTGTTTTTTGTAAATCCGGAACAAACAATAAAATGTCTTTAAAACCTATTTTCGATTCTTTTAAACTGGCATCAATCACAAGATTTGAAATGTCTTTTTGCAAGGCCGCAAGCGATTTATATTCTACCTTTATTTTATCTTTTACAAGAGTTTGAGGCGTCTTTAAATACAAGTTATCCAAAAAAGCATTTTTTGGTCCGTAAAAAAAATCTGTTTTTAAAGCCTGAATATTTAAACCGCTTTTTTCGTTTACGGTCAGCATTTTTATATTTCCAGAAATTGTGTCATTGGCATAATACAATTTCTCAGCCTGAAAGTTCATTTTACTTAAATCTAGATGACTGTAATCTAAACCTTTTGAAGTTGGTTTTGACTGCATATCATCAAATTTAAAAGCAACATTTTCTATGTCGATTTTATTTAGTTTCGCTTTCCAGCCGGCTTGCTTGATTGCTGTTGTATCTAAATTTGGAGTTTGAATTTGTTTGTCTTTTATTCCTAATCTCAGATTTCCGCTTAAATCTTTAAGTTCAAAAGCATTTAGATCTACGAGCTGTTTGTTTAAATTAATTTCATTGAATGATAATTTTAAACTGCCGAGTTTTATTCCTGAATCTAATTTTGAATCTTTGTTATCATAAGCAATATCAATTTTTGACAAACTGATTTTACCTAGTTTTAAATTGAAATCAGTACGCTGCGAAATTGTATCTGCAGTTTTTACTGAAGCTTCGGCAATTTTCTCTACAACATCCTGATTCAAAACTAATTTTAATCCGTCAAGATCAATATTCGGAATATCAAAATTCATTTTATCCAAATCGAATTCTTTGAATTTGGTATCAAAATGTGTCAGTTTTACACGAACATCGTTCTTCGAATAATCATCTTTAAAGTTAAAATTAACCTTATCGAGATTTATTTTTACAACTGATATTTTAAAGGGTTTACTATCTGGATCTTCTACTTTTGGCTCTTTAGATTCAAAGGCTTTTACGATATAATCAAAATTGAAAATGCCGTTTTTGTTTCGCGAAATATTGGCTTTTACATTTTCTAATGAAACAGAGTTAATCTCTAGTTCACTGCTGACGATTTTAAAAAGATCTACATCCAATTCTAAGCGTTTTCCTGCCAGAAGTGTATCTTTTTTTTGATCTTCAAAGTAAAATCCTTCCAGAACTATGTCTTTTGGAAATTTAATAGAAATATGATCTAAGGAAACTTTGGTTTTAATTTTGTCTTGAAGGTACGTAACTGCTTTGTCTTTTACATAATTCTGAACGGACGGAACCTGAATTAACACTATAAGAAGCAATAAAAGTATAACTACAGAAACCAAGCACCATAATAGTACACGTAATGTTTTTTTTATATAATGAATGGTTTTCTTATTCATGCGCTGCTAACACAATTAGATTATAGTTGCATTTTGTATAAAACGGCATCGCTGCTGTTTACAAATTTGTAAATTTTAATTCTTAACAATTTACACAATTACATGCAATTATTCCAAATTTATGGGTAAATAATTGTTTTCTTACTTTTTTTATCCAGCCATGAAGACATAAATTTGCTGATTTTTTAGAATACATTTAGCAAAAATATATTGTCTAATACTAATCAAACAACAATACTGTTCTTAAAACTAGAACTTAATATGCGGTAACTTTTCTCCTAAAAGTTTTATTTTCTGTTGGAGTTTTGCTAAGAATTTTTGGTGCTGCTCTGACTCAGGATTAAAACTGCGATGACGTAAACTTTTTTGAATTTCATCTACTTCCTGCATTGTTGAAAGGCTTTCTTGCGAAATACAATTTTCGCTGAAAAGTTTCCAAATATAATCGATCGCTATTTGGTTAGGATGCAGCATATCTTCGGCATAAAAACGATAATCACGAAGTTCGTCCATCATAATCTCGTATGAAGGGAAATAATTATGAGTTATGAATTGTGTGTTATGAGTTTTTAGAACTTGATGAAGCGCTGTAAATAAATGCGACTTGCTTAATTGATTTTCTACAAAACCATCTTTTATATGACGTACTGGAGAGATCGTAAAAATGAAATTTATATTTGGATTTAAAGTTTGAATTAAATTAATCGTATTTTGAATGCTTTTCTGAATTACATCAACTGATAATAATTGCTTTGAAAATTGTTTTTGAGGGACTTTATGACAATTTGCAACGACTTCATCACTTTGAATATTTCGATAAATCCACGAAGTTCCAAAAGTGATAATAATGTGAGTCGCTTCTTTAATTTTTTTATGCGTTTCGGCAACAGTTTTGTTAAGCGTTTCGAGTAATTCTTGTCTGTCTGAATTGCTTAAATCAGAATGGACTTCGAAACTATGCCAGCGTTCATTATGAAAAAAAACATCTTTCTCAGTAAATAAAACTTCATTGCAAACTCTTTCAAATATTCTTTCAATTGAAACTGGATTGAATATAATTCCAAACGGATTTGTTTCATTTTGAAATTTAAAATAATCGAATTTCTCCGCCATATTTTCTGCGAAACAAGAACCTACAGAAAGTACTTTCGAATTATAATCGATTTGATTATTACTTTTTGAAATTGGTATTTGGGTTCTGAACTGCATAGCTATTTATTTAAACACGAATTTCACCAATTTTCGCCAATAAAAAAACCAAATACGAAAAGTATTTGGTTTCTAGTTGAGTTTTAAACTTATTTGTAATTAATAAGTGTACTCTCTAATTTCATCAATAGTTACGCCATCTTGAAGATAGACTGTTATTTTAACAGGATACCCATTTGTATTATACTCATACGTTGTTTTACTAAAATAAGACATACTAGATCCCGTATAAGAATATGTATGTTTAATAAGATTATTAACATTAGAATCGTCTTCATCTATTAATAAATTAAACCCTAAAACATTTTTAAATGGATTGTTTTTTGAGTCATACTCATATAAACTCGCACGAACTGAACTTACTCCAGATCCTGTATCAGTAGCAACCAGCTTAATTAAATTGCCATTCTCAAAGGTATATACCTCTAAATAATCATTTTTACTCTCAATACCTGTTTGTGCATTTGTGCTGTAGGATTCTTTTGTAACAGTGCCGTCTCCATTATAAGAATAAACAAATCTTCCTTTATATTGCCCAAATGGATATTGGGAAGTAAAATTTCTTGCATATAATGTCGATGTTAATTTTCCGTTTGTATATAAAAATGATTTTTCTTCTTTTTTGTCACTTTTACCAGCTGTAATATCATAAGTCACTGCTTTAACAATAACATTACCTTCATAAGTAAAATCCGTTCGATCTTCTTCGTCTGTAACGCTTACAAGTTTATTACCACTGTAAGTAATTGTTGATGTTGTATTTTCTGAAGGATAATTTGGCTTAGAAAATTTAATTGTTTTAGGTAAAATTGCAGTTTCTGAATCATTATCATTTGAGGAGCAAGATGTAATTGTTAAAATCAAAGCGCCAAAAAAACACATAGTATTTTTCATAATCAAAAATTTATAGTTTATATTATTTCGCAAAAATACCGACACACAAACCTGAAAATAAGAACTATACGCTTTTTAAATATCAAAATAAGACAACATACACTTTGATAATTAGATTATAACAGTAAACAAATAGATCAGTAATTACTTACCCAAAAAAAAATCAAAAATAAAACAAAGTAAAAAAACCAAATACGGAAAGTACTTGGTTTTTACAGTTAATACAAATATTTTGTAAAACTTGTTATTTGTGTTCCTCCCCCTTTATAATAAGTCTCTAAGTTTGGATAACCATTAGAATTGTACTCATACTTGTGTACATCAAAATAAGCACCAGAATCAGCAGAAGAACGACTTAAACAGTTATTAAAAGATGATTTTTCATCATTTATCAATAAACTCATTCCTACAATACTTTTAAAAGGAGAATTCTTATTATCATAAACATAAGTAAATCCGTAAGAAGGAATATTAGTTTTTGTGTTGACAATAACTTCTTTAATCCTATTCCCGTTTTTTATTGTAAGCAGAGAAAAATAATCTTCTTCTGTTTCAATCTTCGTTAAATAATCAGAACTAAATCTTTGCTCCTTAATTAATGTATCTGATAAATAGGTATAAACTGATCTTATATTAATTTTTCTAGGATACGCTAATGCAATGTCAAGATATTTAATTGATTCTAGCTTTCCATTTTTATAAGAATAGTTTTCTTCATTAACCCTAACTTCTTTTCCTTGCATAACATTATAATAAGCTTTTCCAATAATTAGATTTCCCTCATAAGAATAATAAATTTTAGACATTTTATAAGCTATACTTTTAATTTTATTATTATCATAAGAAACGGCAGCAGTATCAGAACT